>NZ_JBFSUD010000071.1:0-23502 GCF_041467175.1 Vibrio sp. 10N.247.310.24 | reverse complement strand
CCCAGCCAAATATCCGTTCAGGTTCAAGCAATAATGCTTATCCGAACGGCATTAGCACATTATTGCGGGCGTTTTTGATCGCTCAATTCTTATTATGCTTTAACTGCTTCGCAATCCTTTGAGGAAGTTAACGGTTTGAAGAATAGCTTGGTTTCTTCGATAACAACATGGCGCAGTAAGATAAGCCCAATTAGGTTCGGAATTGCCATTAGGCCGTTCACGATATCCGCCATTATCCAGATCATGTCGAGCTTTAAGAATGCACCAGAAGCAACCAAGGCGATGAAGATAATCTTGTAAGGCAATACTGCTTTGGTACCCAGCAAGAAAACAACACAGCGCTCACCGTAGTAGTTCCAACCTAAAATTGTTGTAAACGCAAAGAAGATTAAGCCAACAGAAACCAACATAGGGCCAAGGGTGTCTGCATTCAAACCAACAGCGAACGCGTGAGTGGTCATCGCAGCGCCAGAAAGGTCCGTCTGCCAAGCGCCTGTTAAGATAAGTGCCAGACCTGTCATCGTACAGATGATGATGGTATCGAAGAAGGTGCCTGTCATAGAGACAAGTCCTTGCTTCACACATGAGTCTGTTTTAGCCGCTGCTGCAGCCATTGGTGCGCTACCTAGGCCAGATTCGTTCGAGAACACGCCACGAGCGATACCTGATTGGATAGCAAGCATGATGCTCGCACCAAAGAAACCACCAGTTGCTGCTGTGTTGGTAAACGCAGAAGTCACAACAAGGGTAATGGCATTCAGTAGTTGGTCTGCATTTGAAATCAGAACGCTTAAACACGCGACGACGTACATCACCGCCATCGTAGGAACGACTTTCCCTGCTACTTTAGCGATAGATTGAATACCACCAAGGGTTACAACCGCCACTAGTATCGTGAGGACAACCGCTGACATTTCACGTGAAGCGCCAAATGAGATTTGAGTTGCGTCTAAGATAGCGTTTACTTGTGGGAAGGTACCGATACCGAAGCAAGCAACACCGAGCGCGAAGACAGCGAACATGACAGCTAAGATTCGAGAGCCCACACCGTATTGCAGGTAGTACATTGGGCCGCCAACCATTTCGCCATTGCTATCGGTTCTACGGTATTTAACAGCAAGTAGACATTCTGCGTATTTGGTCGCCATACCAAATACAGCGGCAAGCCACATCCAGAATAGGGCGCCAGGGCCACCAATCTTGATTGCGGTCGCTACGCCTACAATATTGCCTGTACCAATCGTTGCGGAAAGCGCTGTACACAAAGCGGCGAAGCTTGATACGTCACCCGTACCGGATTTGTCTTTGCTGAACACCATTTTTAGCGCGGTTGGGAGGTGTCTAAACTGGAGTAAGCCTAAGCGAAAAGTAAAATAGATACCTGTACCCACTAGCAGAATAAGTAGTGGTGGTCCCCAAACGAATTGGTTGATGGTTTGTAGTGTAGCTTGTAGGTGGTTCATAGATTCCCCTTAATAAATATAAAATTTAAGGAGAAGAGGGAAGGCAGTGCAGATCACAGGGATCGGGAGCACTACTTAATACATACGGATTTCTAGATAGAATTCTTTTGTTAATTAAGGCTGTTGCTTTCCACTCCTCTGTCCTTTTGCCTGAGAGTTTCACTTAGCGAATCACTTATAGATAAGTAACGGGCACTAAGCTTGCTCCTTCGGCGACCGCTTGCTACAAAAAAAGTAGTACGGTTCTCTCCAGAGGTTCCTCCAACGACAGTCCTCACTTTTCTGGATTTCTCCAGCATAAAGCACCTGAAAGATTTACTTCTTCGGCGGGTTTATCTAACTAAATGTTAATATTTAGTTAAAAACCACTCTCCTGCAGTCTTCATCGGAACAATTACCTAAATAATTAGGTAATCTGTAGGCGTATCCTAGATCATATAAAATGTGATGTCAGCTACAAAATATCTGTTTGCTCAAATGTTGTTCAACTAAATGATCAAACAACGAGTCTCTGACGTAACTTGCTTATTTAAATGGTATAAAATAGAGAAACAAGGAGGAGTTATGACTCGATTAATAGCGATTGTTTTTTTATTGGCTTTGGCATTTGTGCTGTTTCGTTACCGGACAAACGAAAAACTGCAAAAATGGGTAGTGATAGTTATCGTTAGCAGCTTCCTTTTGTATACTGCCAGCCTGATGATTTCGGAGTTAACTCGTTAAGTCTGTCTGTAAGCAGATAGGATAAACGTGTTAGCAAAGCTCAAGTGCTTCTGGCTTGGGCAATAGGTTTAACTGAGCTTAAAGTATCAGTATCAGTATCAGTATCAGTATCAGTATCAGTATCAGTGACCGTGTAACGTTAAACAAATTTTTGGGAGTACCCGCTAGTGAACCAGCAATCTGGACAAGGCGAACAAGATGAAGTGGTTGTTATTGAGGAACGCGATAAACGTAGTCAGCTCTATATCGGCATTGCTGCGGTTATCGGTTTGGCGTTAGGCGGCTTAATCGGATCTACAGTCACGGCTTCGAAGTGGGAATCCACTTATCAGGTACTAGAAACTCGTTATCAAGAACTGCGCGATAGTAAAACTCAGTTGGTGACATCAGTTGAAGAGAAAGTGGCAAAAGTTGATACCGAAATTGATGCGAAAGTAGAAGCTGCTCTAGTGAAACAGGCAGAAGAGCATCAAAAAGAACTCCAAGATTTAGCGAAACAATCTGCAGTTTTAGAGAAAGCAAACTACTCGTTAGAGCAGCAGTTAAACGAACAGAAGCAAACGTTAGAACAAACTCAACAAAATAATCAAAAGTTGAGCCGTCAAGCTGATATGCAGTCGACCATTTTTGAACGTTCGCGTGAGCTTTTCCGCAAAGAATTACAGATATCTCAAGAGCTTGAAAAACTCGAGAAAGAAAGAGATGACATCGAACAGAATCTTGGTTCTTTGAAGAAAGCGTGTGATGTTTTCTTAGATGGTACGTCATGGGATACAAAATCTGACGCCTGTGAGAAACAGGATAATGCCAATTCCCGCTTAAGTGACATCAGACAAATGATTGAAGTTCACACCATGGATATCAAGCAGATCAAGACTCTCACTGAAGAGATGGGTCTATAAGCTGAGCGCTTAATATAGCCATATCACGACTACTTGCAGTAAGAATTTGAACGCCCACATCGCACACGTGATGTGGGCGTTTTGCGTTCTCACCCCCTAAATGGCTAAGATGCGCTTTACATTGTTATTTCTGAAATTAGTGATTAGATACGTAAAATTGATCTTGATATGTGCTTTGTTGGGTAGTTGGTGACTTTGCACGCATATTTACACGCCAGAAAATTAGCATAATTGTTATGTTCTAGGATGAATATGTGGTTTGTTGCCACTCGGTGATTAGACTATCTCAAAGGACAAAGGACAAAGGACAAAGCGATGCCTGAATATTTGTGCGAGACTTGTACCGTAGCTTATTGCTTTGATGATTGTAATTCGGCATTGGCGCAACGAGAAATGATTGAAGTAGAAGAAGTCTTGGATCGTAAACAAGTAAGCCAAGATCCTGAACGGCGGCTTAAACAAGAAAATTCAGACATAAAAAATCCCTACAAGCACAGCCTGTAGGGATTTTGTACGTTGCAATACTGTTCTCGCTTTCTCAAGCAAAGGGTCTTACAAAAATTTTTAGAACAGTGTTATTCGACAATAAATTATTGACGAGTCACTATTTTTCGTAAGTTTTGATTTCGCCAGATTTAACTCGAGCAACAAATGATTGCAGTTCTTTCTTCACAACAGGCATTAGGAAGTACAGGCCTAGAATGTTGAAGATAGACATCGCAAAGATAGCTGCGTCAGAGAAGTCGATTACCGCGCCAAACTGAATCGTCGCACCGATAACAACAAACACACAAAACATCACTTTAAAAATCAGTTCCGTTGTTTTGCCTTCACCAAATAGGTAAGTCCACGCTTTAAGACCGTAGTACGACCAAGAGATCATGGTAGAAAACGCGAACATGATTACCGCTAGAGCGAGTGTGTATTTGAACACTTCTGCCGTTTCAGTAAACGATGCAGCAGTAAGCGTTACACCCGTTAAGCCAGAACCATCGAATGGACCTGTATTTAGACCAGCGATAGTGATAACCAAGGCTGTCATTGTACAAATGATGACTGTATCAACGAACGGTTCTAATAGTGATACTAGACCTTCAGTGATTGGCTCTTTTGTTTTAACCGCTGAGTGAGCGATAGCTGCTGAACCTACACCTGCTTCGTTTGAGAACGTTGCACGTTTTAGACCTTGGATTAAGGCACCAATGAATCCACCAACCACACCTTCGCCAGTAAACGCACCTGTAAAGATTGCACTGAACGCAGGACCCACTTGATCAAGATTAGAACCGATAACAATCAGAGCCATACCGATATACAGAGCAGCCATCCAAGGAACAACTTTTTCCGTTACCGATGCGATAGAAGGCATACCACCAACAATCACAGAGAAAACTAAAGCGGCGAGTACAAGGCCTGTGATGACACCGTATTCACTTGGTACATCGAATGCGTAAGTTAACATGGCATGTGCTTGGTTAGCTTGGAACATGTTACCGCCGCCCAATGCGCCTAAAATACACATTAATGCAAAACCAATAGCAAGGGCTTTACCTAGTCCACCCAACCCTCTTTCACCAAGACCTTGGCTTAGGTAGTACATGGGACCACCGGAAACGACACCTGAAGGTAGGATAGTTCGGTATTTCACACCTAAGGTACACTCACAGAACTTAGACGCCATACCCAGAAGACCACACAAGATCATCCAGAATGTTGCACCAGGACCACCAATTGCGAGTGCAGCACCCACACCGGCAATATTACCAAGCCCAACAGTTCCAGAAAGCGCGGTTGTTAACGCTTGAAAGTGAGAAACTTCCCCTTCGTGTTTGGAGTTAGGGTCTGTGTACTTACCTTTAATAATGTCTATGGCCATCCCGACACGTTTAAATTGAACAAAGCCAAAGTAAACAGTAAAGATGATCGCAGCGAGCAGTAACCAGCCAACAATAATTGGGAAGTTTGCTTCACCTACCGGTACGCTTTTAAATATCAGTCCAACGAACCAACCTGTATATTCGTTGAAAAAACCATCAACACTTTGACTTAAGTTACTGATAGCTTGATTAAATGATCCTTCTTCTGCAAATGCACTGGAACTAAATAATAATATAAACCCAAAAAATAATTCACGTATGTTTTTCATGGTTTTCCCTGTCTTTTTATTAAATTATGTTTGTTGCTGTTGTGTTTTTTCTATTTGATTTTTTACATTTCAGCGACTTATTTATTGCAATTCGACGGCAACATAAACGGCTGTAGCTAGGTCGAAAAATGAAATAAATATGAGTACTGATCTTGCTTTATATGGATATCCTTTTGGTATGTGCACCAATTAGACTATGGCATTCGGCCTGCCAAGCCCTACTGATAATCCTATACACAAAAATAATACCATCAAAGATTTTTTTACAATAAATTTACAATTGTTCGGGTTTTGTCATTGTTTGGGAATAAGCAGGAATTTTTTAGGTTGGAAAAGGCATATGCAGTAGCTGTTATAGCATGAACTAAGGTGAATGATAGTGGAGGTGCATAGGGAAGTCGGCGAGTTTTAATGTTCAATATGTTTTGGGGAGGTGTTTAAACAATTGATAGCTGAAGATGTAATCAAGCTAAAAGACATTAAAAAAGCCCTTTATCAGAGCTTTGTTAATGGTTTCAATGAGCGTGAGGTTTAGTGCCTGACGAATAGAGACTAGAGTTAAACAGAGCCAATGATACGTTTACTCGATTTGTGGTAAAGCTTAAGTGCGAGTAACGAGCCCCATAGAGCGACTTGTATCCATAGCAATGTCCATTGAGACGCTACCTCTTGCCAAGATGCCCCCATCTGATTGAGCGCTAAAAAACCTTGGATAGCGGGTGTGCTTGGGAATAACTGTGACAGCAGTACTAACCATTCAGGCATCATTTCAACAGGCCAGATAAAACCTGAAGAGAAGATCAGCGGCATTGAACTGATTAACACCACAACCGTGACTAACTCTCTTCTTGGCACTAGCTCACCAATAAAAATCCCGATCAAACAACTGGCCAATAAGAAGGGCAGCAGTAAGGTCAAAATGTTTGTTATGGAGGCAAGTAGGTTAATGCCATACATCGAAAAGCTTGCGCCGAAGTAATACATCGACAACAGGTAATAAATGCCAACTAAGGTACAACAGCGAGCAAGTATCAGTTTCGCTGGAGAGGTCTTACTCCAATAGCCAAACGTCGATTGAGCGTTTTGGGTCGCGCCAACTAAACCAGAAGCCATGGCTAAGGTTTGTTGCAGGATCAACACAAAGACGGCTGGAACCACGTAATCAATGTAGCCCATGCTACTATTGAAGGTTGGTTTTAGGTTCAAGCTGAATGCACTGTAGCCTTTGGCTGCCGATTCTAAAGGTACTCCTTCTACTAACAAGTGGCTGACCTTAACTTGAGCAGCTAACGTGCCGCCAGCCTTGGCAAGCCCTTCAACAATGGTTCCGTAGACCAAGAAGTAAGATGCATCACCGGCGTAAGAAAGCGTCGGGCTCTTACCTAGGAGCAAGTCTTTATAGAAGTTCTTTGGGATGACGAGGAACCCACCAATCTCTTGATTAAGAACAGCTTGCTTAGCATCGGCGATGGTGGAGTCGCGGCGTACCAAGTCAATTTGAGACGTGGCATCTACCATTCTTTCTAACTGGTAGCTGCTTTGGCTCTTATCCAAATTCACAACGGAAGCTTTAAGTTGTTGAGGAACTTGATTTGCGTAAGGCAGCGGATACAAGAATGAATAGAAGACCACACCACCAAATACCGTTAGAAGTACAACAGGGTTGCGCAGTACCGCTAACAGTTCTTGCTTGAGCAGTTGAGTAAAGCTCATCGTTTTACTCCTTGTTGTGCTGATGCATCTGGCTGTGCTGACGATGTTGCTTTTGATGATATAGCCAAGTGTTTCTTAATTAATAACATCACCACGAAAGCAGGAACTGCATACCACAACATCGAGGAGAGGCTGATTAGCGATTGTGCCGCGGTCACGCCATAACTGGATTGTGCTGTTTGTATTTCGATGTAGTGACTCACGGGCAATAAGCTTCTCCAAATTTGAGCTGCCGTGTTCATGTCGGTGACTGGAAAAGTAATGCCCATGAACGCAAAGCTTGGCGCTGTAAAGGCGCCAGCGAAACTCATCGCCCTTGCTGGATCAAGCGTTAAGAAGAAAAACAAACAACCCATGATGATACAACTGATGACGGTAAGCAGTTGGGCGACGGTCAGTGCCACAAAACTGCCGTTAAACGGCCAGTCTAAGAGGACATAGAACCAAAAGCTAAACGCGATACCAAACATCAAAAACAAGACAAGGTAGGGCGTTAGTGTTGATGTTAGTGATTTCATCGGGGCGTTGGATAACCAAGCATGAAGACCACGAGCTCTAACGTTCGCCGTCAAAACCAATATCGTGCCCACCACAATCATGATCTGCCATAGAGCCGGAATAACCGCAGACACTAAGAACTGAGCATAGCTGGTGTTCTTGTTAAACAGTGGCGTAATCTGGCTTTGTACCGTTACCGCTTGCCCCAATGCCGATTGTACCGTGGTATCACCGTGTGAAAGCTGTTTAACCACTTCGAGTTGCGCGTTGAATGTTCCTTGAGCCTGCAACAGAGCCGAGTTCACCAGTTTGCCAATCAAGATAAATTGACTGTTATAGAAAACGGACACTTGCGGGTTCAAGCCTAGGAAAAGGTCTCGGTCAAAGTGTCTTGGTATCACGACATAACCATAGATATCGCGTTCAATCATCGCTTTAGCCGCTTCACTCGCCGAGCTGTATTTCTGAGTCACTTGCAGCGTTGGTGAAGCATCAACAAGGCGCGTGAACTGTTGCGAGATTTGACTGTGTTCAAGGTCGACAACCGCAACCAGTAAGTCGCGAGCGATCCCTTGTGAAAAAATCAGCCAGATACTGGCAGCAAGAAGCAACGGAATCCAAGTTAGGCAAGACAACAGCCATTTGTCTTTGCGGACAATCGCCCACTGCCTAAGCAATGTATTTTTCACTTGACGGTGCTCCGGTGATTGCGTGCCTCTAGATTGCGAGGCTGTAGATCGAGAGCTTATAGAGCGAAAGTTAGCAGACATACGTCACCTAAAGCTCAACCACTAGGCTCATGCCCATACGCAGTGTTTCGTTGGTATCGACAGGGTGCGCTTCTACTTCAAAAGTGCGTAAGTCGAAGCCTTGTGCTGCGTCTGTTGAACGCCAAGTCGCGAAATCACCCATTACGGCAATGTGAGTCACTTGGAAAGTTAATGATCTATCCAGAGCTGGAAGGTAAGCTTCAAATTGGCTGCCTTTCTCAAAATGTTTCAACATATCTTCACGCACATTGAGCACCGCCCATGCATCTTTAGTGTCAATCACGGTCACAACAGGGAAACCTTGAGGAGCTAACTCACCGCTACTTAATAGTACTTGAGCCACTTCACCACTAAACCAGCTGTGGATCTGTGTGTCTTTTGCGTAAGCTTCAACTTCCGCTACTGCGCCAGCTGCCATTAACGCTTTTTGAGCGGCTGCCACTTTGGTTTCGTCACGAGCACCTTCTTGTGCTAATTGATACATTTGGAACGCAGCGCTTTCAGTGTACTTCGCCGCTTGCCACTGTGTTTTGGCTTCATCACGTTTTTGCTCGGCAACCACGCCATCGTTATAAAGGTTGTTTACACGTTGGTAAGTTTTATCCATGAGATCGGCAGCTGCTTTGGCTTTCAACCATTGGTCTTTAGCGGCTTGGATTTGCTGAGTACGCGCGCCATTCTCTGCTTGTTTTGCTAATGCACCAGCGGCTTTTTGACCGGCTTTTGCTTGCTCTAATTTAGCGTCAATTTCTGGGCTAAGTAGGGAGAAGATCAATTCGCCTTTTTCAACCGAATCGCCTTTACGCACGAATATTTCATCAATTCTGCCGGGTACTTTCGATGAGATGCTGTATTGCTGCGCATCTATTTGACCTTGAAGCTTAACAGGCTGTGGTTGGTACGCTTGGTAAAAGCCGTATCCAACCCAGCCAATAATGCCGATACCAACCAGAGAGAGAATAAATGGCTTAATAGGTTTCATGAATTATCCTTTTGACTGGCTAGCGGTGTCTGCTTTTGAATCGAAGTCAGACGGGACAGAAGACGTTAAGTAACTTGAATAAGCATTCATTTCACTGGTGAGTGCTAACAGCTTATTAAGAGAAATTAGGTATTTGAATCGAGCAGCAGATTGCTGTGTTTTAATGCTTGCAAGATAAAGCTCAGCATCAACCACTTCTAACGAATTGGATAACCCTTGAGTGAAGGCTTTTTTACGAAGTGAAAGGTTTTCTTGAGCTAAAGACAGACTTGAGTTGAGGCCTTGAACTTCTTCAATTGCTTGGTTCGCTTCAAGATAGGTCTTTTGTACCAAAACGGTTAAGTCTTGCTTGGCTTGCGACTTAAGAAACTGGACTTGAGACACGGCGCTATGAGCGGCAGCGACTTTGTCGGAACGACCTGACGTGTCAAGTAGCGGTACATTCACACCAATACCGACTAACCAATCGGGTTTCATTTCACTGGCTAGCGAGTCATCTTCGTACAGGCTGTAATCACCGTAAAGGTAAACTTCTGGGTAGTATTTGCCTTTTTCAGCCTTGATCAAGCTACTCGCTTGTTTCTCTTTTGCTTCAAGGATTTTAAGGCCTGGGTAGGTCATGAGGGTTTGATCAACAAATACGTCCATATGAGGCAGGTTTTTGTTGATAAAGAGTTGTTCTGAAGGTTCGACACTTTGGCTCTGACCAAGGATCTGAGTCAGTGCTAATTGAGCAATTTTGAGGTCGTTCTGCGCTTTGGTTCGTTCAACAACGGCTTTATCCAAAGAAGCATCCGCCTGCAGACGTTCTACTCGAGCAATTTGTCCTTGCTGTTCAAGCTTGATGGCGAAATCACGATGCTGAGTTAAGCCAGCTTCAACGGCTTGACGTGTTCTCACGACGTCTTCCGCTAAGATCACCGAGAAGTAATATTTACTTAAGTCTTCGTAGCGAGCCTGTTTCTCCATCAGCAGTTGGCTTTGCGCTTCTTCGCTTTTACCTTCGGCAGCAGTTTGCGCAGCGGTAATTCGTCCGCCAGTAAAGATAGGCCAAATAGCACGGATGGAAGAGCTGAAGATGTCTTGCTCTGTTATGGTCGAGGTAACGCCACCCAATTTAGCTAATAAGGGTGCAAATGCTGGATCTACGCCGCTTAAGCTATCGCCGAACTGTTTACCATTGATAGTCACATCATTATCAAGGTGCGTGTAGTTAGCTCCCAAGGTGATCGAGGGTAGATTAAGGCTACTTGTTGAGTTCTGAAGGTGTTGATAACGCTCAACGTTGGCTTGTTGAGCCGCAAGTGAGTTGTTGTTCTCTTGCAATATTTGCCACGCTTCAGAAAAAGTGAGCGGGGCAGAGAAAACTGGCGAAGCAAATGTGCCGAGAAGCATACTGGCGAGCGCAAGGTGTCGGAATTTTGGTTTGGTCATCTGCATTAAATACCATTTAGAGTATTAGCTCTAATGCTAACAGGGTGATAGTCATTTGTCTTGAGATGATTGTCTCACATGATTAGAAACCCTCATAACTCGTTAAGTTAACGTAATAAAGTACGTGACGTGGGCAACAAAGATCACTGAAACGAAAAGAGCACGACAAAGCGTGCTCTTTAAGTTCAGTATAGAAGTGTTCTTACAAAATGAAGTGGCTTATTTAAAGCTAGGACAATGGTGATCGGCGCGCCACACCAATTGTCTTGAACCTTGCATTGTTTGTAATAAATCTCTACCTGACATTTGCGGGAACGCTAACAATACCTTGAGATCAAGAGGAGAGGTTCCGTCTTTCTCATAGGCTCTTACATGAGTAAAAGTCGATTGTAAGTGTTTGAACAGCATAGTCTTAGTAAGACAAATTCCAAAGTTATCGCGTTTCATTGCCTGGTTTCCTTTTCAACAATGTTTATACGTTATGTTTTTTATCCTGTTTCTATTGGACGTTGCCACTGATCGATACTTCCTGCTCATCAATGTTTTATTATTGGGTGCTGATTTATCAGTCACCTCTGAGTTGTCTACTGGCCTGTCGCGTAAATAGAGATGTATGAATGAGGTTAGGTAGGTAACCTGTTTGTTCAACAATCGTAACGACGAGCGTGCAACTTTTAGTTATAGATACGTCCAGTGAGCGAAGGGTTGTTGCCTTTTTGTTAATCTAAATTTCGATTTAAAGCGCGGTCTGAAAATGAGGACTTATGGCTTGGCAACAACGAACTCCTTCATATGCAACTATTATAATTGTATTTATTTTAAACAACCTAAAAAACACCTAAAAGCTTAGTGATCTAGCTCAATATTTATTCGTTTATTTTGCTTCTTAAGCTAATCCGTTCTAAAAATGAACGATTAATCGAAATGAATAACGTAAAGGATTATCAATTAACAATCTGCTCAATTATTTAGTTGAGTAACAGTCACAAATTCGCATAGCTAGAAAGGTCATGCGGTTAACTTAGTGTTAACATTATTCGTCTAACACTAGGGACGGTGGAATATGAAATGGAGCAGTATCAGTTTCCGTAAAAGGTTACTGATTATCATGACGGTCACTGGCCTTGTTGAGCTTTTGATACTCTCAGCTGCTGGTTTTTACTACATCAAACAATCTCAAGAACAAGAGATGGGTTTGAAAGCGTTAGGTGTTGCTGAATTTCTATCTGAATCGCCACTGGTCACCAGCATTATTCAAGAAAATGGAACGTTGGATCCTAACGGCGTTCCCTACGTTCTGTCTGAAGAAACCCAAGTTAAATTTCGAAACCTTACCCAACTCATTGGTGCGGCGTTTATCGTTGTGGGAGATGATAAAGGTATCCGCCTGATTCACCCTTATGATGACAGGCTCGGTAAACCAATGCGTGGTGGCGATAACCAAAAAGCGTTGATATTGGGCGAGTCTTATGTGTCGACGGCTAAAGGTTCACTTGGCTTCTCTGTCCGTGGTAAATCTGCGGTAAAAGACCCCCAAGGTGCCGTTATTGGGGTAGTGTCGGTGGGTTATCTATTGGATTCTTTGCAAGATCGAATCGAACCTTACTTAGCCTTTTTGATTGTGATGGCGTTGCTGGTGGTTGCCGTCAATGCGGTGATTTCAAGCTATGTGTCTCGCCGTTTTCAGCGCGCTATTTTAGGCTTTGAGCCAGAAGAAATTGGCCGCTTATATGTAGAACTTGATGTGACTATGAGTACCGTGAAAGAAGGTATTTTGAGCATTGATAAGAACGGCATTTTGCGCTCAATAAACAAAAGCGCGTGCGATATTTTGTCCATAGACCGAGATAAAGCACTCAATCAGCAACGTCTATCAGATGTATTAGCGGGCAGTGACTTAGAACAGCTGTTATCGACTGGCGATACCGATCACGATGTTGAGCTGTACCTGAACAATAAGCGAATCATTGCTAATCGCAGCCCAATTATAGTGGCTGGTGAGGTGGTTGGGGCGGTATCCAGCTTCCGATTGCGAGATGAAATCAACGATTTAACAGACCAGCTCTCACAAACCAAAGAGTATGCTGATCTACTGCGTTCGCAAACCCATGAGCATCAAAATAAGCTAAACACCATTAGTGGCTTGATTCAAATGGGCGAGCTGGACTCTGTTCAACAATTGATTGGTCAAGAAACCGCTCATTACCAGAGCTTAATTGAGTTCTTAAGAGAGACGGTGAAAGATCCATTGATTGCAGGCATGCTTTTAGGCAAAACAGAGCGAGCTCGAGAGATTGGTTTGGAGCTTAAAGTTGAAGAGGGATCAAGGCTTGAGGCATTACCCGCTTGGTTAAACGCAGAGGATGTCGTGACGATTCTTGGCAACCTGATTGATAACGCGTTTGATGCCACCATGATGACAATTAAACAAGAAGGGCCAATAGCACCAGCTCGTCGCGTAATCGATGTGTCGATCAGTGATTTTGGCAATGAAATCATAGTGGAAGTCGAAGACAAGGGCTGTGGTTTGCCGAAAGACTTGGCGACCAAAGCACTCACCGAAAAAGGCGTATCGAGCAAAGCGAAGCAGAACCGAGGTGTTGGTTTGTATCTCATTAAGCAACTTTCAGATCGTTATCAAGGGCAATTAGAAATGGTTGATAACCCTGATTTTGGGTCACGCATGACGGTGTATTTACCGAAAGAAGAACAACAATAATAATTGAGCACGGAGCGATCGAGTAAAGATCGTAGTGACGGAAAAAGCATGGTTAAAGGAAGAACATAAATGAACGCAATCACGAGAGTCATGGTCATTGAAGATGATATTGCGATTGCAGAGCTTCACCATCGTTATTTAGAACAGATGGGAGGCTTTGATGTGGTCGGGATTGCGACCACACAGTCTGAAGCATTAATGCAATTGGACATCTTAAAGCCTAATTTGGTTTTATTGGATGTGTATCTACCGGACGGATGCGGACTTGATATTTTGAACCACGTTCGTGGCAGTAATCAGGGCTGTGATGTGATTTTGATTACCGCCGCTCGAGATGTCGACACACTGCAACAGGCGATGCGTGGTGGAGTCGTCGACTACTTACTGAAACCTGTGATGTTTCCTCGTTTGGAAGCGGCACTGAAAAAGTACCAATCGCAACAACAAGAATTTGAAAGTGTGTCTGATTTGAACCAAGGCTTGGTCGACAAGATGCTGCAAGCCAATGCCAAGGCAGACTCTCGAAAGGTTTCTACGTTACCTAAAGGGATCGATGGTGTAACGCTTGATAAAATTAGAGCTATTTTCCAACAAGCCGACATTGCTGATATTACAGCTGATGAGGCAGGTGAACGTATTGGAGCTAGTCGAACCACCGCTCGACGCTATTTGGAATTCCTTATCACGACTGGCGAGTTAGTGGCTGACTTAAATTACGGGTCAGTAGGTCGCCCAGAACGCTGCTACAACAAAGCTAGAAGATAGATTTAGCGACAACAAGTCACAAAGATAAACGCGATGCTATCAAATAAATATAAAGCCAGTTGAGTAAGCTGGTTTTGGTTTTTTCTCCCTTTCTTATTGTTCACTCCACCGACCAGATACCGTTCTTTCTTGACTACAATGTTTGAGAATGCCGATTTGCTTCTTCTTCCGGATAGAACAGCTGAATTATCGATTATAATTTGTTCGAAATCAGTCAATATTTAATCGATTGCTTTCACAGTGGTTGATGTAAATCAAATACTCATAGACAATACTGTCCCGAATAGAGGTGATAGCTTTCACCCTCGTTTACCAAACGCATTCTCAAGTGTAATAGGCACTCGCTATTGATGTAATAGCCAAGACCTATTATCTATTTTCGTATGTCGCTGATACCTTTGGCGAATACTAAAAACCTTGTTTTTATAGGAAAGATGATGGTAATACCTGAAAACAGCAGCATCGTTATTTTTGGTGCGTCGGGAGATCTAACTTACCGCAAGTTAATTCCTGCTTTGTACCACCTGTATGCTAGCAATCAACTTCCAGAATCCTTTGCGATTCTTGGAGTGAGCCGTACTGAGTACAGCGACGAGTCTTACCGTGAGAAGCTGAAGAAGTCTCTTCAGGAAATGGAAAAAACTGAGCCAGAGACGCTGAATGCATTTATTGAACATCTGCATTATCAAGCGATCAACACTTCAGATGTAGACGATTACGCCCGTCTAGCACAACGTCTGGATAAGCTTGAGCAAGACTACCAATTCGAAAACCATAACACATTGTTCTACTTGGCAACCCCGCCAAGCCTTTACGGTGTGATTCCAGCAAACCTTGCTGCACATGGCCTAAACGATGAGAAGAACGGCTGGCGTCGTCTGATTATTGAGAAGCCATTTGGTTACGATCTAGCATCAGCTCAAGCGCTGGATGAAGAGATCCATCATCACTTCCAAGAACACCAGATCTACCGTATCGACCATTACCTTGGTAAAGAAACGGTACAAAACCTTCTAGTGCTTCGTTTCTCAAACGCGATGTTTGAACCTCTGTGGAACCGTAACTTCATTGAATACGTTGAAATCACAGGTGCTGAGTTCCTTGGCGTTGAAGAACGTGGCGGATACTACGATGGTTCTGGCGCAGTTCGTGACATGTTCCAAAACCACCTGCTACAAGTGCTAGCAATGGTTGGTATGGAGCCACCTGCTCAAATCAATGCAGATTCTATTCGTGATGAAGTGGTTAAAGTACTGCAGTGTCTGAAACCATTAGAAGAAGATGATTTGCGTAAAGACTTAGTGTTAGGTCAGTACACAGCATCAGATGTTCGTGGTCAGCACTTACTAGGTTACCGTGAAGAGCATGGTGTCGCAGACGACTCTCGTACTGAAACGTACATTGGTCTTAAAGCACACATCAATAACTGGCGCTGGAATGGTGTTCCTTTCTACGTACGTACGGGTAAACGCTTACCAACACGTGTGACTGAAATTGTGATTCATTTTAAGAACACACCACACCCAGTGTTTGGTCAAGATGCACCAGAGAACAAACTGATTATCCGTATCCAACCGGATGAAGGTATTCAGATGAGCTTTGGTTTGAAAGAGCCAGGTGCAGGCTTCAAAGCAAAAGAAGTGAAAATGAACTTCTCTTACTCTGATCTGCCTGAGACTCAGATGCTAACGGCTTATGAGCGTCTTCTTCTTGACGCACTGAACGGTGATGCGACTCTGTTTGCACGTACCGATGCAGTAGAAGCATGTTGGAAGTACGTTCAACCGATCTTAGATTTCAAGCAAGACCCTCAAGCACTGTTTGGCTATGCTTGTGGTACTTGGGGCCCACAAGAAGCCGATGAGCTTCTGCAGCGTGATGGCCGCGCATGGCGTTTCCCATGCAAAAACTTAACAGACACGGATTACTGCGAACTATGATCAATCACAAGATCTTTGCAACGCCTGAATTAGTCGTTGAAAACCTAGCAAACGAAATGAAAGCTTACAGCGAGCAGGGTAAACCTGTTCACATTTCACTGTCGGGTGGCAGCACGCCAAAAATGCTTTTTAAGCTTTTAGCTCAAGCGCCATACGCAGAAGGCATTCAATGGAATAACCTTCATTTCTGGTGGGGCGACGAACGTTGCGTGGCACCTGATGATGCTGAAAGTAATTTCGGTGAAGCAAACGCATTGCTGTTTACACAAGTAAACCTTCCTGCTGAAAACATCCACCGCATCCGTGGTGAAGATGAGCCAAAAGCAGAAGCAGAGCGTTTCGCGAAAGAAATGGCAGACGTGATTCCAACAGAAAACGGCACGCCTGTTTTCGATTGGATCCTGCTAGGTGTTGGCGCAGACGGCCACACAGCTTCACTATTCCCGGGTGTAACTGACTACCAAGATGAGAACCTATCTGTATTAGCTTCTCACCCAGAGTCAGGCCAGATCCGTGTTTCTAAAACAGCGAAAGTTTTAGAAGCAGCAAAACGAATCAGCTACCTAGTACTGGGTGCAGGTAAAGTTGAGATCGTTAAAGAAATTCATACAACTCCTGCTTCAGAACTGCCTTACCCGGCAGCGAAAATCCAGTCTAAAACTGGTGAGACAGAGTGGTTCCTAGATTCAAATGCAGCAAGTGCTATCGCATAAGTGCGAATAGCCGCAAGGAGATAAAATAATGAAAGGTGATATCGGTGTAATTGGCCTAGCAGTAATGGGTCAGAACCTTATCCTAAACATGAACGACCACGGCTTCAAAGTTGTGGCTCACAACCGTACTGCTGCGAAAGTAGACGAGTTCCTAGAAGGCCCAGCTAAAGGTACTAACATTGTTGGTGCTTACTCTCTAGAAGAGCTAGTTGAGAAGCTAGAAGCGCCACGTAAAGTGATGCTTATGGTTCGTGCTGGTGATGTTGTAGATACGTTCATCGACAAGCTTGTACCACTTCTAGACAAAGGCGACATCATCATTGATGGTGGTAACACTAACTTCCCAGACACTAACCGTCGTGTTGCCGCTCTTCGCGAGAAAGGCATCCACTTCATCGGTACGGGTGTTTCTGGTGGTGAAGAAGGCGCTCGTTTCGGTCCTTCTATCATGCCAGGCGGGTCTCCTGAAGCTTGGGAAGCGGTTAAGCCTATCTTCCAAGGTATCTCTGCGAAAACTGACGCGGGTGAGCCTTGTTGTGATTGGGTTGGTAACGACGGTGCTGGTCACTTCGTTAAGATGGTTCACAATGGCATCGAATACGGTGACATGCAGCTTATCACTGAAGCATACCAGTTCATGAAAGATGGCCTAGGTATGAACCACGACGAAATGCAGGCTGTATTTGCTGACTGGAACAAAACTGAGCTAGACAGCTACCTAGTTGAAATCACTGCTGATATCCTTGGTTACAAAGATGAAGACGGTGAAGCGCTAGTTGAGAAGATCCTAGACACTGCTGGCCAAAAAGGTACGGGCAAATGGACAGGTATTAATGCACTAGACATGGGTATCCCACTGACTCTAATCACTGAGTCTGTATTCTCTCGTTGCCTATCTGCGCTTAAAGACCAACGTGTTGAAGCTGAAAAACTGTTCGGCAAGACTGTTGCTCCAGTTGAAGGCGACAAGCAAGAGTGGGTTGATGCAATCCGTCAGGCTCTACTTGCTTCTAAGATCATCTCTTACGCTCAAGGTTTCATGCTAATGCGTGAAGCGTCGAACGAAAACGGCTGGGATCTAAACTATGGTAACGTTGCTCTTATGTGGCGTGGCGGTTGTATCATCCGTTCTGCATTCCTAGGCAACATTCGTGATGCTTACGAAGCGAACCCAGAGATCGCTTTCCTAGGTTCAGATGCATACTTCAAAGGCATCCTAGACAACTGCATGGGCGCTTGGCGTAAAGTTGCAGCTAAGTCTATGGAATCTGGTATCCCAATGCCATGTATGACTTCTGCACTGACGTTCCTAGACGGCTACACTACAGCTCGTCTTCCAGCGAACCTTCTACAAGCTCAACGTGACTACTTCGGTGCTCACACTTACGAGCGTACTGACCGTCCACGTGGTGAATTCTTCCACACAAACTGGACTGGTACAGGCGGCGACACTGCTTCTACAACTTACGACGTATAATCGTTAGTTAGAGTCAGTAAAGAACACGTTCGTTCTTTCAGCTGAAAACTAGAAAACCAAAGGATGCCAATTGGCATCCTTTTTTGTTGGTTCGCGTTCTCTTACTTAGGCCTGAATAACAAAGGTGCCATAGTTTAAGCTGTCATTAAATGCGGCTGAGCATCGTCATTGTATTGCTCCCGAATTGCCATAAAGCCGTCTAGGTTCTGTTTAAGAGCCACGACACACTCTGGGTCGAACATTGAACCGTTCTGCGCATCTATGTATTCCATCACTTCATCGAGTGACCACGCGTGCTTATAAGCTCTTTTGCTCATCAGCGCATCGAATACATCGGCTAATGTCACTATTCGAGCTTCGAGTGGTATCGCTGTGTTACTCAAAGCATCAGGCAATCCAGAGCCGTCAAACCGTTCATGATGGTGGCGCACAATATTCTTGATGAATTGAATCTCTTCACTGCACATCGAGCTGTGGTGGGAAAGGGCAACCACGTCATCAATCATCTCTTCGCCATACAAGGTGTGATTGTTCATGATGTTTCTTTCCTCTTCATTGAAACGCGCGCTACTGAATAACACCTTATCTGGAATTCGATATTTACCTATGTCGTGGAAGGGCGCATACAACCGAATTCGATGAATGAATTGGTGGGTAATTTCCCTTTTGGTGTGCGACAGCGTGCGAGCAATTTGCTCACTGTATTTACCCATGCGAATTAGGTGTTCTTTGGTTTCTGGATCTCGAGCATGACCCATATTTAAAGCGATCGCTAAAGAAGATTGAAAGTGACGCTGGCGCTCAAACCACTGAACGAAAAGGCTAGAGATGACTTGAGTGAGATAGGCGATATCACACTGAATAGTTTGGTTAGCAAAAAATCCTGTCGATGAAGCATTGATAAACACAAACCCAAGATTACTTTCTTGATGATGAATCGGTGTTGTATAACTGCTTTGATGACCAAGATCGAGTAGGTGAGATATTTGTTTGGTTGAGCTAATGGTGGTGAGGTCGTTGATGATCCGGGTATCTAAAGACTTAGCCATGCGCGACAAAGCCGATTCTGGCGTAAGTTCTTGCTCGACATGGCGATGTTCGGCTTCTTGGCACAGAGTATCCGAAACAAAGTAATTCGACGCTCTATTTTCGTTGCATAGCACAACCGAGAGCCTAGACAGAATGGGGTAATGTTCGCGAGCTAGCCGAAAGAGATCATCAACGATGGCGATAATGTCTTTATCTTGGGCGGCTACTCTGCTGATTTGGGAGTAGTCAAACATGGTCAAAGCCAACCTTTATTTATAGTTATATCATTGTTTAATATCATTATTAGTAGGTTTCTATACCACTTCTAACATAGCACCTCGCTGTTAATTAGCAACACTGCGTTCTAATAAGTTTAAATTCCATTGGTAAAGTAGGGATATTTCATTCTTCTATCATGGTTTTTGTTAACTTGAGCTAGTTTGGTGGATCTTTAAGACAGACCCTTTTTAGTAGGGGCGGCTGTATTACACGCAACATCAGGATGGTAAGTGACCATATTAAAATTAAATTGAAAGATAAATAGGATAACGAGCATGCTTTATGCCATCATAAAGGCATAGATAAGGGCAATGGATGATATGCCCAAATGATTGAGCTAGAAGCGGTCAGTGATGACGGTGTTCTAGAGTAAATTCAAGGCCTTTAGTTGCCTTGGAAAAGGTAATGTTATGACTGAAGAAGAAAGAATCGAACTGCAACAAAACAACCCACTGCATGGCTTAAAGCTTGAAACTATGATCAACGAATTAGTGGATCATTACGGTTGGGAAATTTTGGATGCAGCAATGCGCATGAACTGCTTTAACACTAAGCCGACAGTAGCAAGTGCCGTTAAATACTTGAAGAAAACAGAGTGGGCTCGTGAGAAAGTAGAGAATTTCTACCTTTACCGTTTCAAGCGCATGCCTAAAGCTTCTGATATCGAATACCAGATGCCTCCGCGTTCACGTACATTCCGTCACGGGTTAGAACCTCGTGAGCCAATGGAATTAACGGTTGAATCGATTCTAGCATCACAAGCTAAAGCAGCGTCAGCATTTAAAGAGCGTCGTGGCGGCAACGGTCGTAACTTTCGTCGTTAATAGAAATGCGTCGCTAGTAAAAGGACGTCGTTAGTTTTAACGTTGCTATGTAAAGGCGTAAGTCGAACATCGTCAGATAGACGAAGCCTTGACTGCAAAATACAAAAGGAGCCTAAGTGCTCTTTTTTTAGTGCGTGTCGCTTTAGTCGTTCGTCTTAAGCTTCGCGGTTCTTTCTTTGATTCTTCCAAAGGTCAACGACATAAATAATGGCGCTGATCAGTAAGAATAGCGCTGACACAGAAAATAGAGCGGGCATTTTTAAGATCCACGCGAATGTGGCAGCAAGAAAAGCGACAAAGCAAATGAGTCGACTTGATGACATGACATGACCGAGTTTAATGTTCATAACGCCTCCTAATGAAGTCTCACTTTCGACAGGAGAATTATCCCACCTTTGGCAAAATAAAGGCTAAAAAACAGTCTAAATTGTTATCAAATTTGCTAATTGAAGGACTCGCCTCACACATTTTGTCTTGGCTATTTTATAAGCAATAAAATAGCGAAATCGGTATGAGAAGGGTGGAGTCTTTTTTGCTTTATCTTTCCAGTTGCAAGCCTTATTAAACCGAACGTCTAATTAGCATAGAAGAAGTAAGCGGTAATCAAAAAGCTCGCGATGATCACTGTGGTGCGAACATATTGTTGTGGGATACGGCGAGAAACTTTTGCTGAATAGTAACCACCAACCAATGTACCAAATAATACTGCCATGCCAGACGGCCAATCAATCGAACCATTCACAACAAAGAACACGATTGCCGCGAGTGATGCACACGCAGACACGAGCAGTTTGATGCCATTCATCACGTTGATATTGGTATACCCTGCCAGTGCCAAGTAGCTCAATGTCACAATGCCTAAGCCTGCATTAAAATAACCACCATAAACACACACGATCAAAAGCAATACAGCTGAAAAGAACGCGCCTGCGCTGGTGGCGTGCTTATGTTTAGCGGTTACTTTTTTGAGCCATTTGTTGAGAGTGCCACCAAAGGTAAAAAGCAGAGCGGCGAACAGCAATAACCAAGGTACGGATTGAGTAAATAGCGCTTCTGGTGTGTGTAGTAGTAAAAATGCACCAATGCTGCCGCCAATTATACATAGTCCAACAATGAGCTTGAGTTGTTTGGTACCAGATTGAATTTCGTGGCGTAGAGCGTAGGCTCCGCTAATGTATCCAGCACACGAAGCAAAGGTATTGGTCGCGTTGGCTGCTATTGGTGGAACGCCTGCAAACAATAGAGCGGGGAAGGTGATGAAGCTGCCTCCTCCTGCAATGGAATTAAACACGCCACCGATCACGCCTGACAAGAATAGAATCAACCAATCCATAGTTTTTGAATCCAATGCGTTAAATGATGAATCACCTTACTTGATTTTGTTATTGATATCAGGGATATGTGTTTTTCAGGAGTCGGATTGTGAGTTTGCTACCATCTTAGAGCTACGGTTTTTTGAAATAGCTGCTACGAAAAAAGGAGCCTGAAGCTCCCTTTATTACGTTTTGTTTTTCTAAGCTAAGCTAAGCCAAGTTTACACTTCAACAGGCTTCGCTCTAAAGCTCTTGAACAGCTTAACCAGAATAGGACTAGATAGAACCAATACCGCTAAAATGGTGAAGGTCATTGTGATAGGGCGTTCCCAAAGGAAGCTGAGTTCACCATCACTGATCATCAGTGCGCGTCTCAAGTTCTCTTCCAATAAACCACCTAATATGAAGCCAAGCAGTAACGGTGCGAGCGGGAAGTTGGCCAGCCTTAACGCTATCGCCGTCATTGCCACAATTAGCATCACAAACACATCCATCGTGTTGAAAGACACCAAGTACACGCCTGTGATTGAGAAGAAAATAATCATTGGCAGTAGTACCGTTCTTGGTACCGCTAGCAGTTTAGAGATGTAAGGGATTAAAGGCAGATTCAAGATAACCAGCACGATGTTGCCAAAGTACATCGAGATAATTACCGACCAGAATACATCTGGATGCTCAACGAACAAGCGAGGACCGGGTTGGATGCCATAAGCGATGAGTGCACCAAGCATAATTGCTGTAGTACCAGAGCCCGGAATACCGAGTGTCAGTAGCGGAACGAATGAACCACTCGAAGCTGCATTATTTGCTGATTCAGGAGCCACAAGACCACGAATACTGCCTTTACCAAACTCTTTCTGCTTGTCTTTTGGTGCTAGGCTGCGTTCCATGCCGTAGCTTAAGAAAGCTGCGATAGTCGCGCCAGCACCCGGAAGCACGCCAGTGAAGAAGCCAAGAATTGAAGAACGAATCGAAACGGGCGCGACTTCTTTGAACTCTTCTTTGGTCACTTTCATGCTGCCAATATCGGCCATCTTTTGGCTTTCTTCGCCGCTGGTGTCTTTCTCTGGTTTCAAAATACCCATTAAAGTCTCACCTAAAGCGAATGTTGCCATAGCAAGAAGTAGGAAACTAAAGCCATCCATTAGGTCTGTTAGACCAAACGTGAAACGCTCAACACCAACGCCTTTGTCGATACCAACAGTAGATAACATCAAACCAAGAATGGTCATCATCCATGCCTTTATTACCTGACCCGGGCCTGCAAAAGCCGCTACAGCCGATAGACCTAACAACATCAATGCAAAGTAGTCTGACGACTGGAAGCTCAATGAGACACTTGCTAGAGCCGGTGCTGCAATCAAAAGCATGATTGCTGACAGAGTACCGCCAGTGAAAGAAGAGTAGGCTGCTAGTGCCAACGCTTTACCTGCTTGGCCTTTTTGTGCCATTGGGTAGCCGTCGAATGCGGTTACTACCGTTGAAGAACAACCTGGAGCATTGATTAAGATTGATGACGTTGAGCCACCAAATACAGCGCCGTAGTACACACCTGCCATTAAGATTAAGCCAGAAGAAGGGTCTAGGCCGTATGTAATCGGGATCATCAACGCGATTGCTGAAATTGGACCGAGTCCCGGTAGCATCCCAATAAAGGTACCAACAAAACAGCCAACAATTACCATCATGATGTTCATTGGCATCACGGCGGTCGAAAGAAGTGTCTATTTACTTAGTCACTCGTAACACATTATCATTACCCCCCTCTGGCAGGATAGTTGTCACTGTTAAAATTTAACCAGTTTGGGCGAT
>NZ_JBFSUD010000070.1:0-23974 GCF_041467175.1 Vibrio sp. 10N.247.310.24 | reverse complement strand
CTTGCAGCGCTCTCAGTGGCATAGAAAAAACTCGTTTCACCATGAGTGCTGTCGTGATAGCTAAATCACTGAACCGACGCGGCCTCCCGCGCTTATTCTGTTTACTTTGCGCCCACCCGCTTATTGCTTCTTCATCAATCCAAAAGGTCAGAGAGCCACGGTTAATGAGTGATTGGTTGTTTTATAACGAGGCTTGGGCATAGAGCTACGAGGAGGGTGGAGGTAGCTGATCAGATCGTAGGTTCTTGATTTAGCTACATTGAATTACGCAACAAAGCCTTATCGACCACAGCTCCACCCCAGGCACTGATTTATTTTACCTTTCACTTTTCGATGACTTTGCTCAACTATATTGTTCAGATATTTAATTTGACACACTTCAATCAAGTTGAGTATTTTTCCCATCAGCCAGAGTTGAACATTGACATTATGCAACGCTAACGCGTTGGCACCACTCTTATCGCTAACCACTTTTCCTGGTAAACCATTATAGCAGATTGCCTTGGTAAAGAAGGCGCGAGCCGCTTTCTCATCACGGCGTTTGCAGAGTGAAAAATCAATGAAATGACCGTGCTTCTAACGACTCGAGAGTAATATTTCCACTGACCTTTGACGTTAATGTACGTCTCGTCCATTCACCACGAAGAAGCGACTGGCTTCTTTATTTACGTGCCTGGTGCTCAAGCAGGGGAGCGTATTTAATGACCCAACGGTTCAATGTTGAGTGGTCAACACTGAGGCCGCGCTTAGCTAACAGCTCTTCAATTTCATGGTAGCTCAGTTTGTAGGAAATATAGTAACGAACGGACTGCAGTATGATCAGAACCTACCACCCTTGTTCGCGACAAACCCCCTAGGAGAAGGCAATGCCAACCTCACTTGAGAAGAAGAGATTTGAGTTCCATAATAAGATCGTTTGCGGGATAATTATCGATTAAAGAACAAAAGTCTTCTTCTAATTGAAGATATTTAAAAGCACGATGTCTCAAATTCCGTCTATCTTCTTCACCAAGCCACTTACTTTGGATAAAGGTACACTTTAATTCCAGCTTTAGGTCATCCATATGCTGTCCTTCTTGCCCAGTTAAAGTTTGATATTCCTCTTGTCAGCATCAGCAACTTTTTTAATTTTGACTTTAAATCCAACAGGCGACATGGTGAACGCGAACTGTTCGAACACATCTTCAGGAGCTTGCTGAGGCTCTAACGTAAATTCATTAAATAAAGAATGAAACGCCAATTTTATTTCCATAATAGCGAGTGAACGACCCGGACAAAGCCTTGCCCCCCCGCCAAATGGTTGAAGGTTCGAAAATGACGCCCCTTTTTTATTTATCCAACGATTAGGATCGAACGACATTGGATCTTCAAACAAATCGGGATCAAAACCGTTAGCATGCAGTATTACGAAAACAGGCGTGCCTTTTTTTATTTCAAAATCACCAAGATAAGTATCTTTTGTCGGCTCTAGGTAAAGCTGAGGAGCCACAGGTTTAAGGCGCATCGCTTCATACATAATTGCTGTCATGTAGGGAACCCGAGGGATCGGCCACTCTAATACAGAAGCTTCTCCCAGATCAGCCAGTTCACTTTGTAAAGCTTGCTCGCTACCTTGGTTTCCACTCACAAGAAACGCCATCCAAGCAAGAGTGTTTGCTGTGGTATCTTCCCCTGCTAATAACAGAGTAATGGCGTTCGCTAGAATATCTCGATCAGTCAGTGATGTATCCAATTCTTGTTCCAGCAGCATTATTTGAAGCATATTTTCTGGCGACTCTCTAAGTTCAGGACACTCAGCCAAACGCGTGCGCTGCTTATCAATACAAGTCGACACAAAATGACCGATCTCTTCTAAACTTGCATCGAACTGAGTATCTTTCTTGGTTTTGAAAAATCGCCATAAAGGAATAGGAGACTTAGAGCGCTGGCTAATCACAGGAAAGACATGTCGTAAACTTTCTCCAAGAGGAGTGTCTGATTGCTCAATCGAATTAAAGTCTTCACCAAAAGCCAACAATGATGTGACATCTACTGTGTATTTTTTGAATTCGCTAACTAAATCAACGACAGTTCCTGATTCTGATAACTTTTCAAAGTGCTTTCTTAAACGTTCGGTAATCACACTTAACTTAGGGTAAAAATGTTTAAGGTGGCTAGGCTGGAACATAGGCTCAGTCAACTTTCTCTGATGTTTCCAACGATCACCTTCTGCAGAAAAAATACCGTTAAGCCCTGCTTCTTCAAACACACTTTCAATGCTTTTCAAACGGCGAAAGTCATCTGGCCTCGATTTTAAAATCGCCTTAATCTGAGAGGGTTCAGAGAGAACCATTACATCCTTCATTCCCAGTTTCAAACGAAAATAAGCACCATATTCATTCACCCAAGACAGCATCTGTTGATGAACATTGGGTTTCTTCAAATAACTCACATGCCCCAAAATCCCCGATTTAGGAGGCATTGGAAGCTGTTCAATTTTCTGCATTTGTATTACCTTAACTTGATCTGAATGCTATGAATAGGAGGTGCTGAGAGCGGCTTAGCATGCTTGTTATCGTAATACGAAACTTTGGTTGTGATACAACGCTAGCGCGTGTAAACAATGTGAGTACCGTATTGTGTGAACTAAAGAACTCTTGTCGCTCAGAGCGAGTGACTGCGGTGTCGGTAGATCTTATAGATAGATTGGATACCGATTGGCAGCATAGTAAAGATACCAATAAGCATCACACTTCCATAAATGTCTTTTGAGCTAAAAATTTCGCCATGCAAAGTGGCGACATCAAGGTTGTCTTTGAACAAGAAGCAAAGGATGTATTTTGACATTATGGTAACGTAAATGATTGAGGGCAGGTATAAGTAACCATGGGGCGGGATTTGCTTCAAATGTACTTTATCGTTGTAGCACCATAATGAGAAAGGCAAATAAAAGGTAAATACGCATAAAAACCACCCAAAGAAATTACTTAACGGAACGCCAAAATACACACCACGATCGGTCCAGACCCACAGCGATTTGATGAGCGAATTCACAGGATCCATAACGACATCCCATGAAACCATTACAAATGAGGCAGTAAGAGAGATGATGATTGCTTTACTTTTCGTTTGTATCGGTTTATCAAACTGATTAAGAAGGATGGTTGATATAAACCAAGAGACATAACCCAAACTGAAGTAGGTCGGCATGATTGCTAATGGGACGTCAAATATTTTAATTCCTAGTCGGTCAGAATAATAATAGTGACCGAAAGGAAATCCACTTGAAATACTAACGCTTTCGTAGAAAACACTGACAACGAAGACTAATAGAAAGAAACATGACATTTTCTTTATACCGCAATAGACACTACCGTGTAATATTGCAAACGGGAACAAAATTAGTGGAGTAAATACGCTCGATATATGTAAGTCGGTATAACCTCGAAGAAATGAATAAACAATATAAATAATGGTGATTGCAAGCAAGAATAAAGGTGCTCTAGGCTTCATATACTACTCTTATTTTTGAAACTAAAAGTCATGATAACGATTAGGCAAGATGAATAATGGTGCTAATCAATTGATATCAAATAGACGATAATAATAAAGCGGGACAGAATATCATGAAAAGTTTGTTGCCTGGTCTAATCAGTGGCTTTGATGTAATGTGATCTGTACCATTAATACGGTTGTGTCGCAAAGTTATGACGAAGTACAAGTGTACAGATCTTCAGATGCAATTAGGCTGCTAGGGCGTAAAATTGCTCCCAAGCAGATAAGCCTTCAGGATTATCGAGCTGTTCACTTTTAATTATCGACCACAGTTCCACGCCTGCCAGGGTGGAACTGGCTCCCTCATCTGATTTCCCATCAGCCAGAGTTAAACATTGACATTATGTAACGCTAACGCGTTGGCACCACTCTTATCGCTAACCACTTTTCCTAGTAAACCCTTATAGCAGATTGCCTTGGCAAAGAAGGCGCGAGCCGTTTTCTCATCACGGCGTTTGCAGAGTAAAAAATCAATGAAATGACCGTGCTTCTCAACGACTCGATAGTAATATTTCCACTGACATTTGACGTTAATGTATGTCTCGTCCATTCGCCACGCAGACGCGACTGGCTTCTTTATTTACGTGCCTGGTGCTCAAGCAGGGGAGCGTATTTAATGATCCAACGGTTCAATGTTGAGTGGTCAACACTGATGCCGTGCTCAGCTAACACCTCTTTAATTTCACGGTAGCTCAGCTTGTAGGAAACATAGTAACGAACGGACTGTAGTCTGATCTCAGAAGGAAAGTGACGGCCAGTAAACTTAATAGTCATAATGTTAAAGCTGAAGAATGTTGAGGGGTGATCATAACCTACCCCCTTGTTTGCGACACAACCCTTGTTTCTTGTGATTAAAATTTGCCGCCACTATATCGCCATTCGGGTACTGGAAGTAAGCATAACTCCATGATTTTTCGTTACATTAAGTTAGCTTTGAGATTATAGGTTATAACTGAAATTTAAAAGAGAATAGAAATAAAAAGGAACACTAAATAGTGTTCCTTTTTTGGTTTTAGTGATTGGCATTTTATGCGTTAACTATTTGGATCAATGTCCGGTAACCCATCGATATCGTTGTGGTGGTGGTGCTCATCATCTTGGTTATGGTTGATGTTTGCATCATGGTGTTCCAGCGCGTCTGACATATCCAAGTGCGCTTGGTCATGTGTTGCTGCATCTGGTTGGTCGACTTGTGCAAGTACGATATCCATATCCGCAGGTTGATCGTGAACCGTTGTCGATGTCGCATCGGGTTTAATGCCCAATGCATCCAGATAAGCGGCTGCACCATGGTGACTGCTTTTCTGATCGGGTTCTTGATGGGTCTGCTGGGTTAAATCTAGATTGCTATCATCGCTTAGTGTGACCGTAAAGTCGGCTTGCGAAGCCATGTCTGGCTCGTCATGTTGAACAGGAGGCGGTGGCGGTGGAGCAGGGTGCGATGTATGGACTAAAGGTGTGATCGTCATATCAACCACTTCAGTTCCAACTGTCAGCTTTCCACTATTTCCTGGCCCATGACTGAGTATCTGGATGTTCACATGGGCGACCACTTCATCTTGATTTGACCCTTGTAATGCTACTTCAAATTTATCTTCGTGTTGACCGATACCTGAAGCGCTGCCATGTGGGCCCGTATGAACCTGAGCTTGCTCTTGGTAATGTAAGTGGCCGGTTTGAGGGTCAATGGTTAATGTTCCATATTGCCCATGGTGGCTGGTGACATATTGTCCATTAGGTAAATGGATTCGCCAACCGCTTTGTGCTGTTGGTACCGGAGTTAACGATGGTAATAGTGGTGGCACCCCAAGTGTGCCAGACACTTGGTGGCTTCCCGATGGCGGTCTGACAATAATTGGTTCAGGAATAGCGCTTGCAGCAAAACCTTGGCTACCTGCGGTATTACCGTGTTCGTCAGTCATTGTTGCTTGTACATTAGAACCCGGATGAACTTCAATTTGTATTCCGTGCTGTAGAGTATGAGCATCTAATACATGATCCTGACCGTTAACGACAAGATGCTCACCGATTTTGGCATCACCAGGAGGCGTAACGGTTGCAGTGATCGTGTTTGCTTGTCCTCGGGCGATTTCAGCTTTGCTGTATAAGTTGTCTGCCCCTGCGTTTTCAAAGGTAATCGTAGGAACGCTAACCTGTGTATCGACTTGGTAAGTAACATCTGCAGTGGCATGAGCGCTATTACCTGCGCTATCTGTTACCGCTACTGATGCCTCTATTTTTTGGTCAGCATCGGCAATGAGTTCACTTCCAGGTACGGCAATTGAATAGTGTCCTTTTGCATCGACCACGCCAGTATGCTGTGTCCCATTTACATCTAAAGTCAC
This sequence comes from Vibrio sp. 10N.247.310.24, assembly GCF_041467175.1. Lineage (NCBI taxonomy): Bacteria > Pseudomonadati > Pseudomonadota > Gammaproteobacteria > Vibrionales > Vibrionaceae > Vibrio > Vibrio sp. 10N.247.310.24. The sequence goes on along the minus strand of NZ_JBFSUD010000070.1, from coordinate 18,095 downwards.
AATGTCGCCTGCATTATAATCGCCAGAAACGGATCCGGTGATGTCAATGGAGCTGTTGGATTCTTGAGCATTAATCACATTGTCGGCGGTAATTGGGTCTGTTTGAATACCGACGTGTACTTGTGTATCTATATGGACGGAAAGAAGCGAAGATATTGTTGATAGCCCAGATGAAGGAGTTAATGCCTTAGCGGATAGATTATGATTGCCATCGGTTAAGCTATCGACCACTACGCTATATTGACCTGAAGCATTAGATACCGCATGTCCAATAGGTTTTGAACCATCGTATATCGTCACTTGAGAATATGGAATATCGGTGTGTCCGGTAATTGTTGGAGTGGCATCATTAGTCAGATTGTCAGTGTTAGACGAACCTGAATCACTTGTTGACGCGAGATCCAGAGTAACGGTGTTCGTTGGCGCGACGTTAGTGCCTGAAGGCAAGGTTGGTTGCGTCGTAGTTACCACAGGTTGGTGCAGAACAGTCGTCGAGGTGACTAAGCTACCCGTTGGTGACATGGTGACATGTCCCGAGGCATCAAAGGTGATGAATTTCGAATCTTCCGTATGGCCGTCACTGACTTTTACTTCGAATACATCGACACCATGATAGGAGTTGGTGGCAGAGTTATAACTCATTCCTGTGATAGACGTATTTGGTGTGTAGACGTAGTCACCAGTATTTGGATCGACGGACAGTGAACCGAATTGCCCTGTTGAACTGACAATAGAGAAGGTATGAGAGTCAGTAACATCTACATCAGTCTCTGTTAATGTACCTGTCGTTGATGATGTTTGGTTAACGCCGAGAATCGGTGCGTCATTGGTTCCGGTAATGGTAACCACGATATCATGGTGCGTGCCATCTGCAGATTGAACCGTGATGGTTTCAGTGTCTGTCTGACCTTCGCCAAGCTGTTGAACTATAGGATGGTTGTTGTCAAGGTCGTAAGTCCAGTGACCATTTACATCGATATGAGCGTGCCCATAGCCTTTGCTTCCGGCTATTCCAGCTCCACCCTGTACCGCGGTAAACCCTGCGGTTCCATCAGGGTCACTCGCCGTCAACGTACCTGAAGCTTGAAGTGTTATGTCTTCTTTTGCCACTCCTGTGGAGTCTCCACTGAATGTTGCAGGGTCAGCGACACTCGCTATATTAATGAGTATTGACCCTTCTTTTGAATCAAGATGACCATCGTTTGCGGTAAATTGCACCGCCCCTAATCCGCTGACACCAGAACTAAAGTAGTTGTGAGTTGGGGTGAAGATGAGTGATGAAACGTCGGAGGCGCTGACGTCATCACCAACATTCACTGTGGCGCCATTCAGCGATAACACGCCATGGGCGACATTGGTAATCGTGATGTGGTTTAACGCATCTCCATCAATATCAGAATATTTAAAGTCTGCGGTGGTGAACGCATGAGGCTTATCTTCTAAAGAACTAATAAAACTCGATCCAACGATAGGTGCATCATTGACTGCATTGACATCCACTACCATCGTTGCGCTTGCCGAATTTTTATGGCCATCATTCGCAGTAAATGTAAATTGTGCATAGTTGGCGCCGTTTTCATTATTGCTCGGCGTGAAAGTTAAATGGCCTGCGTCTAAGTCAGCCTTGCTGATTTGCTGGTTGGCGGTTACGGCGTTACCGTTTAAAAGTAATAATCCATGACTCGGTAAGCTGCTAATAGTCACGAACTGTAACGCATCGCCATCTTGATCACTGTAACCAAATTCACTGGTGGTAAAGGTTCTGGTGATGTCTTCATTTGTAGAAACAGTTTGCCCTGTCACCGTTGGCGCATGTTGTAGAGGAGGGGTGACTTCAATAGAGAGAGAGTTTTGAGAAGAATCTCCTATTGGGTTACCCCCATCATCACCGACACGATAAACCATACTTGGCACTTTACCTGTAAAGCCAGCTTCCGGGGTGAAGGTATAATGACCATTCGCTTCGATCGCGAGTGTACCGATACCGGCCATAGTATGTGGTTGCCCAGGCCTTACCGCGACATAACCTGACACGGGGTCCTTTATTTGAATATCTTGCAACACCAGATGTGCGTTGGAATCGGTGTCTGTTGCTGCACCACTCAATCCTTGATCCGTCCCAGAGCCAGTAAGTAGATTCCCTTGAACTGGACCACTATGTTGAACACCAGAATCACTGAGGCTGTGTAGAACAGGATCATCGGTGGTCCCATTAATCGTGACGGTTATTGAATGCTTGGTACCGTCTTTTGATGTGACTTCAATGCTATCTGTGAGTGTTTGTCCATTGTCTAAGTCTTGAATCTGCGTACTCTTGTTGTCTGCTTTATAAACCCATGTCCCAGTACTAGTGATGTCGAAATGACCATAGGTTCCATCCAGAGATATTTTCGGTTGCCCCTTAAGATCTAATGCAGCTTCGCCATGACCATCAGCGTCAGAAACAATCAGGTGCCCATGGCAATAAAGGGCATCTGGAATAGTTGCTGACCCCGTGATATGCGCGTTGTGGTGAATGTTTGTATCTTCTTTTATGCTGCTGGAGTCACCGGCAAATGTGGCGGCATCATTAACTGCTGCAAGGGTTGTGATTGCTCCTGTATGAGTCGTTCCGCCATGCGCATCTGTGACGTCATAGCTAAAATGAACTTGGCCGTTATAGTCTTTGGTTGGAGTAAAAGTGTAGGTGCCGTCTTTGTTATCGACTACAGAGCCGTGATCGACTAACAGATTCTCAATGGAAAGCTTACCTGCGTCATTGGCATCCACGTCGACAGTATTGCCTAATAAATCAGCTTTGGTGAAAGTAAGAGCTGTATCTTCTGTGCCTGTGGAAAGTGTTACTTCAGAACTGATATAAGGTCTATCATTATCACCATGAATGGTAATGACTATGTCTTGCGCAGTACCATCTTTAGAATAAATGGTAATCGTATCTGTTAATTCTTGCCCATCGCCTAATTGATCGATCTTTGTGGCTACGTTTTGTTGGTTACTACCAACGGTAACCTTATAATGCCAATTACCATCGGCATTTAGTATTAATTGACCATAAGTGCCATGGTGGGAGTAGCCTATGCCTTTTGTATCAAATTGTGCTTCGCCAGTGTCTGGGTCAATAATCTCTAACTTGCCATCAGTATATAAAGGGTCATTGGTTAATTTAGCCATCCCAAGCTGTGCGTAGTTTGGTGACCGATCATGATAGGTACCATGCCCTTCATCGACATCGCCAGTTGTCGTTCCAGTGATTACTGCTGTGTCACCAACCGCATCAATATGAAGAGTGTTAGTAGCCTCTTGTGAGTCATCATGCACATCGTTAACAGTATATTTAAACTGAACATCGCCATTAAAATCTTGCGCAGGAACGAACTGAAGTTTACTGATGTCAGCTGTAGGGATGTGTTGCCCCGCTGTAACATCGTGTCCATCAAGCACAAATTTACCTTGTGTTGCTGGTGGTAGATCTGTGATTGCAACTGAATGTAGCGTATCGCCACTATCAACATCCGTAAATCCAAACTGACTCGCTTGCATTTGATAATGCGTGTCTTCAGTGCCGTTACTTAGCGCAACTTGGGTAACGGTTGGCGCATCATTGGTGCCTACAACGTCTATGTGCAACTCGTATGCCGTTCCATCATAACTATGAACACGGTAGATAACGGTTTCAGTTTGCCCTTGAGCAAGGTGTTGCAAATTGGCATTATTAACGCTGTACCCCCAATTGCCCATGCTATCAATACGTAACATGCCAACAAACGGATCGTGAACTGCTGATTCACCAAACTGGCTGTATTGGAATTTATTCTCCCCGCTATCTGGATCCACAACTTGTAGTCTTCCATTCGCGAGCTCAGTTGTAACCCCTGCATTGTGGCTGCTGTGTGAACCATCTTCAGTGACGTGGTCAGTTGTTACTTCTGAAATGATGGCGCCGTCTGGGGTAGCGGTGAGTGTGGTAGACGCCCCTGTATGAGTCGTTCCGCCATGCGCATCTGTCACATCATAGCTAAAATGAACTTGGCCGTTATAGTCTTTGGTTGGAGTAAAAGTGTAGGTGCCGTCTTGATTATCTAGAATAGAACCATGATCAGCGTGAAGATTCGCAACGGTGAGTTTGCCTAGGTCGTTGCTATCCACGTCTATAGTGTTTGCTAAGAGTTCGCTGGCCGTGATGGTTTGCGCGAGGTCTTCTTTACCGCTGTTGAGCTGCACTTCTGAAGAGCAGTATGGACGGTCGTTGTCGCCATGAATGGTGATAACAATATCATGAGTAGTACCGTCTTTACTTTGTATCGTTATCGTATCAGTGAGTGTCTCATTTGCACCAAGTTGATCAATCGTCGATCCTACATTTGTTGTTAATCCACCATTTACATCAGCAGTACCGGTCGCAACACCATAAAACCATTTACCATCTGTATTAAGAATCAAATGGCCATATTTTCCATGATAGGTATAACCAATACCTTTAGAATCAAAACTATTCTCGCCGGTATCTGGATCGATGATTGTTAGTTGCCCCTCAACATGAATCATACTATTAGTTAAATGCGCCATACCTGACTGGGCAAAGTCTGGCGACATATCAGGGTTTCTGTTTTCATAAACATCGCCAGTATCCACACCTGATATAACGGCTTTATCTCCCACCGCATCAATATGAAGTGTGTTGGTAGCCTCTGCAGAGTCGGTATGCCCATCGTTAACAGTATATTTAAACTGAACATCGCCATTAAAATCTTGCGCAGGAACGAACTGAAGCTTACTGATGTCAGCTGTAGGGATGTGTTGTCCCGTTGTAACATCGTGTCCATCAAGCACAAACTTACCTTGTGTTGCTGATGGTAGATCTGTGATTGCTATGGAATGTAACGTATCGCCTGTGTCGATATCACTGAATCCAAACTGACTGGCTTGTATTTGGTAGTGTGTATCTTCAGTGCCATGTGCCAGTGTCGTCGCAGTGATGGTTGGCTTATCATTGGTGCCTGTCACCGTTATTGTTATATCGTGGGCAGTGTGGTCTGCAGAGTAAACACGATATACAACTTTTTCTACTTCACCTTCTGCTAATGATTGCAAGCGACTATTGGCTACTTCATATCCCCAAGCGCCACTTGGTGTAATGCGTAAAAAACCACCAAAGGGATCGTGAATCGCCTGTTCTCCTAATAACAGATTGACCTGAAAATGGTCTTGCCCTGCATCAGGATCTGTCACACTCAGCAAACCCGATGCAACGACAGGCTGTAATGAACTGTGACCCACATTATGATCTTCAATAATCGTTCCGGTATCACTACCGCTTATAACCGCTTTATCAGCAACTGCACTTAAACTGCTGGTAGCTCCAGTATGAGTGACACCGCCATGTGCATCTTTGACATCATAGGTGAAATGAACTTTACCGTTATAGTCTTTTTCTGGTGTGAAAGTGTATGTACCATTTTGGTTATCTAAAATCGAGCCGTGATCTGGATGAAGGTTTGCTACTGTAAGCAGTCCAGAGTCATTTTTATCGACATCTATTGAATTTTGTAACAGTTGTGCAGCTGTAATGGTTTGTCTCGTATCTTCAGTACCTGCGTTGAGTTGTACTTCTGAAGAGCAATAAGGCCTGTCGTTACTACCATTGATAGTGATGACTATATTATGTGGTGTTCCATCTTTTGTGTGAACGGTGATAGTGTCTGTGAGTGTTTCACCCTCACCTAACTTATCGATAGCGGAGCCTCTGGTCGTGGGCCTTCCACCAATGTGAGTGAGACTTCCAGCATCGGCATAGTAATTCCAATCGCCATTTGGATTTAAAATTAAGTCACCATATGTACCGTGATAGTTATACCCCACATTATTATCAGCAAAGCCAGACTGACCAGAGTCAGGATCAATCACAGATAAATGTCCATTAGCGTTTAGTGTACTAACTCGAAGTGTCGCCATACCCGATTGAGCATGATCTGGTGACATATTATCTCCAGCCGCTTTCTCAGTGACGCTTGCAGTATCTACTCCACCTACCACAGCATTATCATTAGTGCCGTTCACCGTAATGGTGACCTGATGAGGTGTACCATCGGCTGAATGAACGGTAATGGTATCAGTAGCGGTTGCGCCATTACCTAATGCTTGAACTGCTGGTTTAGTGTTATCTAAGTCGTACGTCCAAGCGCCATTATCTGTTAGATGTAATGTACCTAAGGAGCCTTGGATATCAGTATTCGCAAAGTGTGCTTCACCAGTATCGATATCCGTAACGGTCAATATGCCTGAGGTTTGCAGTTGTGTTTCTTCTGTCACTGCGCCAGCACTTGTACCGCCAATTACAGCCGTATCATTGGTGCCATTTACTGTGATAGTCACTTGATGTGGCGTGCCATCAGCAGAATGAACAGTGATGGTATCGGTTGTTGCAGCGCCTTTACCTAGGGCTTGTACCGTTGGGTTTGTGTTATCTAAATCGTAAGTCCACTGCCCAGCATCGGTTAAATGCAATGTCCCAAGCGAGCCTTTAATATCAGTATTTGAGAAGTGTGCTTCACCGGTATCGGTATCTGTAATAGTCAGCGAGCCTGAGGTTTGTAACTGCGTTTCTTCGGTCACTGCGCCTGCAGAAGTCCCACCAATTACAGCCGTATCATTAGTCCCATTCACCGTAATGGTAATTTGATGCGGCGTACCATCTGCTGAGTTGACAGTAATAGTATCAGTCGCTGTCGCGCCTTTACCTAAGGCTTGAACTTGTGGATTCGTATTATCTAAATCGTAAGTCCAAGTGCCGTTATCAGTTAAATGTAAAGTGCCTAATGTGCCTGCAATATCAGTGTTGGAGAAGTGTGCTTCGCCAGTATCTACGTCAGTGACAGTCAGTGTACCTGACGTCTGAAGTTGAGATTCTTCAGTCACTGCACCAGAGTTTGTCCCGCCAATGATGGCCTTGTCGTTAGTGCCATTAACCGTGATAGTAATTTGATGTGGTGTGCCGTCAGCAGAATGAACAGTAATGGTATCGGTAGCGGTTGTTCCTTTACCTAACGCTTGAACGGTTGGGTTGGTGTTATCTAAGTCGTAAGTCCATGTCCCCGAATTAGTGAGGTGTAAGGTGCCTAAAGTCCCAGCAATATCGGTATTGGAGAAGTGTGCTTGACCGGCATCAACATCAGTCACAGTCAGTGAGCCAGAGGTTTGAAGTTGAGATTCTTCGGTGACCGCGCCGGCACTTGTTCCGCTTATCACGGCTTTGTCATTGGTGCCATTAATTGTCACTTTGATCGTTGACGCTGTGCCATCAACAGACGACACCGTGAAGGTTTCTTCTACTTTATCGCCGACGTTTAATTGATTAAACGCACTGTTGGCGGTGAATACCCAGTGGCCAGTGGTATCAATGGTGAGATCACCGTTGGTGCCTGAGATAGAATCTGGTGTGAAGGTATTGTCTGGGTTATCAACATCGGTACTGGTGAGGGTGCCTGAGGTGGTTACCGCTTTGTCGGTTTCATCGATGGCGACGGTCGCACTGCTGACAGTAGCTGTGTCATTTGTACCATTTACTGTAATCGTAACTTGATGCGGCGTGCCATCAGCAGAATGAACGGTGATGGTGTCGGTAGCGGTTGCTCCTTTACCTAATGCTTGAACGTTAGGGTTTTTATTATCAAGAACGTACGTCCAAGCCCCCGAATCGGTTAGATGTAGCATACCAAACGAGCCTGCAATATCGGTACTTCCTGTGGATGAAGTAGCGAAGTGCGCTTCGCCAGTATCTACATCCGTTACCGCAAGTGTGCCCGAGGTCTGAAGTTGGGACTCTTCGGTTACCACGCCGGCACTGGTTCCGCTTATCACGGCTTTATCATTGGTGCCGTTAACGGTAATTGCAATTTGATGAGGAGTGCCGTCGGCGGAGTGGATGGTTATGATGTCTGTTGTCGCAGAGCCTTGACCAAGAGCCTGAACTTGTGGATTTTTATTATCTAGATCGTAGGTCCAATCGCCATTGTCTTTAAGGTGTAAAGTACCCAGTGTCCCCTTGAGGTCGGAATTAGAAAAATGCGCCTCTTTTGAGTCGATATCGGTGATGTTGAGTTGGCCTGAAACCGTTAGGTCTTTATCTTCAGTAACTTGGCTTGAGCCATTACTTGTCCCGATCGCGAAAAACGAACTTGGTGAATTTGCTGTACTACTCGTGATTACTGCATGGTCGTTGGTGCCATTGATCGTAACCATAACTTGATGCGCTGTACCATCAGCTGAGTGAACAGTGACGATGTCTGTCGCAGTTGAACCTTGGCCAAGTCTTTGAACTACTGGGTTATTGTTGTCTAAACTGTATGTCCACGCACCGTCTTTGGTGATGCTTAGCGTACCGAAATTACTAGTCACTTGTGAGGCTTGAAAGTGGTCTTCTCCAAGATCAGAGTCCGTTACCGAAAGCTGTCCTTGGACTTGTGTCGTTAAATCTTCTGTTACTACGCCAGCATCCACACCCGTAATTACGGCGTTGTCGTCGTTCCCGCCGATCGTCATATCGATCGTTTGAGGTGTGCCGTCTTTGGTGTGAATAGTGAAGCTTTCGTGCAATGAAGTGGCTGCGGTTAAAGCTTGAACATTAGAGAGCGAGTTATCAACTTGATATTGCCAATGTCCATCAGCATCGATAGTTAATGAACCATATTTACCTGAGATAACTTCCGGTGTAACCGAACTTTCATTTTGGTCAGGGTCTATGACATCGATTTTTCCGTTGGCATGTAACAAGCCTTGTGAATCAATATTGTGATCTTCTGTTACGACACCTGTTAAGTCTCCAGAAATACTTGGCGTGTCTTGCTTACCTGTTACTGGTATCTGGACAATGATGCTCGAGCCATTAGATAGATGTAACGCAAAATGGTCAGTACCTGGTTGGTGCTGATTTAACAGGATGTATTGAGGAGAATTTGGATTCAATACGAATGTGTATTGACCATTTGCATCAACATGAAGCTCTCCGTACGTACCTTTTATGACTTCTGGCATAAAGGTGACGGGTAAAGCGGGCGTCGTAGGCGCATTCGAATGAATCGGCTGACCGTTACTTCCTGAGGAGATAGTCGGCATCGATACCGAAGGAATGTAATGGACTTGCGGGTGAGAAAGCGTCGATAAATGATGAGAAGGAACCAAGTGAGAGCTCGAACCATGGGCGGCATGACTTGCACTTAAGGTGGAGTTTACGTCGCTGTCGCTCGTCTGAGCTTCTTGGAGAGCAACCGCTGATGAGTCCGCCTTGTTATGGTCACCGGTGACATCTTTTTCGGTCACGTTATTTGCGGTTACTTGATCTGCTGCGTCGCTGGAATTGTCTATACTTTCTGCAGCAGCGTGTTTAGCCAATGATGGCAAAATCATCATGAGTGACTGAAAAAGTGGGATATTCACTTTTAGATGTGAATGCAGTCTGCGCTTCTTTTTTTGTGTTGGTTTCTTTTGTTCTAGCTTGTTACTTTTCTTATTTTTGATTTCTGTATTTTTCTTGTTTGCTTCGACGTTTTTTTTGTTAGCCATTTTTATCATCCGTGAATCGTGGTTGCACTGTCTTAAGTAAAATACACAGATAGAGGTTTCGCTAGCTAATTGGATAATTTTTAAAGAAAAAACTGCAAAGTCGAAGAATTATCTCATTTTGATGAAAGAGAGGATGAATACTTTTTCAACGGTCAGGTAAATATCGGCACAATGGCATTGACCTTACCCTAAGGGGAACGTTTATAGTTGCGTTGTAAATTCAAAGGTAAACTATGACAAACACATTCCGAAAAACTTGGATTATTGTTTTCAGCATCATTGCGATGTTGATGTCTAGCTATGCCTCAAGCTCCTCAGCCTTGATGACTGAAGTAATGATGATGGAAATGGGGTCGAGCAAGTCGGCTTGTTACCACAGCGATACTTCGGTTAATGATTCAATGGCAGGGTGTCATGTGATGAGTGAAGAAGTACACGCTGAAGACTCTAACATGAGTGCCCATGCTTTGATGGCTCAATTCGATATGTCTTCAATGAGCGAAGACGGCAGTCCGATGATGGGTAACCATTGTTCGAGTGCCGATTGCTGTGCCTCAATGTGTTCTGCAAGTCCCTATCCAATCCAGGCTGTTCAAGCCGTTGATCAACTTTCCTTTTCATTAGCTCGTTTTCAATCGGTCACGATTGGCCAGAAAGTCGCACGCGCTCAATCTTTGCTACGCCCACCTTCCGCATAAATCTATATCTAAAAATACAGCTCTATCAGTTAGATAAACCTGATAAGCCATTCTTTTTTATGCGCTAATTAGCGCTAGATATGGACATTCACTGTGAATATGAAACCAACAACCTCTGTGTTTGTCATGAACACGAGCTTAGTGGTTGCTGCTGCCTTGCCCATAGCCTTGTTTTCAAGTGCTACGCTCGCGGCTACCACGGCGTCAGCTTCAAATGCTCAACACATTTCAGCACATGACCAAGCAAGCTCGACGCAGCAACTCAATACACTGATTGAGATCGCGTTAAGCGAAGATGGAAATCGCAAGCAGTACTTTGCCCAGTCTCAAGCGATGCGAGAAACGGGCATTGCCAGCTCGACCTTAATGGACCCGAAATTGAAAGTTGGATTTGGCGGTTTGCCTGTCGATAGCTTTCAATTCGACGAAGACCCTATGACCAATATATCGGTAGGGTTGATGCAGCAGTTTGAGCGTGGCGATACGCTTAACCTCCAACAGAAAAAGGCTGGCCAACAGGCAGATGCTTTAGCTTTGCAGGTGCAAGCAAGAGAATTGACGGTTGCGAATAGCATGACGCAGCTTTGGCTTGAGTTAGGTTATCAGCAAAAGGCTGAGTCGGTGATTCGTCAAAATCGTCGTTTGTTGGTTGAGCTTGAAAACTATGTACAAACCAATTACTCGATTGGTAAAAGTGAAGCGCAAGATCTGCTTAACGCTCAGCTTCAAGTGAGCAAGCTTGATGAGAAACTTCAGGCAAACCAGCAGGTTCAGCGTCGTCTAATCTCTCAGCTTTCTGAATGGTTGGGTTCTGATTGGCTAGGCTCTCAGGTTCTTGATTCTCAGGGTACACTGAATGCAACTAACCAAATCGATTGGTCGTTATTGGAAAGCAAATTAGCGACCAATATCGATTCAACCAAGCACTACCAGCTACTGACTGACCATCCTTTGGTTAAGATCTCCGATGTCAGTATTTCCTCCAATCAAACTCAGGTCGAGTTAGCCGAGCAAGCTTATACCCCGCAGTTTGGGGTGGAAGTGATGTATGCACACCGTCAAGCCAATAACATGGCGGGTGAACCTGCTTCTGATCTGGTGAGTGCTTATCTGACAGTCGACATCCCGCTGTTTACAGGGAATCGACAAGATAAAAACTTATCGGCGGCTCAGTATCAAGTTGGTGCAGCCAAATCTCAAAAAGACACCTTACTTTCCCAAATGAACGCCCAAGTCAATGCATTGCTGGTGGACAGATCAAATCTGATCCAGCGATTAGATCGCTATCAAACGTCCTTGCTTCCTCAAACCGCAGCCCGAATCAGCGCGGTTGAGAGGGGCTATCAAAACAATACCGCCCAGTTTAACGATGTCATTTCAGCAACGACCGATGAGCTGGCGCTTAAGTTAGAGAAACAACGTTTGATCACCGATCTCAACATCGTTAACAGCAAACTGGCGGCGTTAGTCAGTGGCTTTGAATACCAAGTAAACCAACCACAACTCAGCTCAAGCGCAACTAAACACACAGCCAATCAATAAGGGAATAGACAATGAGTTCAGTAAAAGTAGCAACAATCGCTTTATTGGTCGGTGGTGCATCGGGTTTTGGTGTGAATCATTTTCTGATTAATCCAGCACACGACATGTCAGCAATGGCAACGAGTACAGATGCCGAAGTAAGTAAACAAACCAAGGATGAACCTTTGTATTGGGTGGCTCCGATGGACCCAAATTATCAGCGTGATAAGCCGGGCCAGTCACCAATGGGGATGGATCTTATCCCTGTGTATGCTGACGATGTGAACGGCGGAGCCAAAGATAAGCCCGGAACCGTGTTTATTGATTCGTCGGTAGAAAATAATCTGGGTGTCAAAACAGCGAAAGTTAAGTTCGAAGCGCTATCTCCTCGGATTGAAACCGTGGGTTATGTGGCGTTCGATGAAAGTACATTGTGGCAAACCAACGTAAGAGCAGCTGGTTGGGTTGAGAAGCTCTACATCAACGCAGTGGGTGAGAAGGTAAACAAAGGTGATGTGCTTTTCACACTCTATTCTCCAGAGCTTGTTAAAGCACAAGAAGAGTTGATCAGTGCTTATAAAACGGGTCGTAATGGTTTGATCAAGGGCTCGACTGAACGCTTAATTACCTTGGGTGTTGATAAGACTCAAATCCGCTCTATTACGCGCAAAGGCAAAGCCTCACAAACCATTGAAGTCAAAGCGCCAGCCGATGGTGTCATCGCAAGCCTGAATATCCGAGAAGGTGGTTACCTTTCACCTGCACAAGCGGTGATCAGTGCAGGCCCATTAGGTGAAGTATGGGTTGATGCTGAGGTGTTTGAGCGTCAAGCGCACTGGATCTCGTCAGGCAGCAATGCAGTGATGACACTGGATGCGATTCCCGGTAAGGAGTGGCAGGGCAACGTAGATTATGTCTACCCAATTCTGGACCCGAAAACTCGAACTTTGCGCGTTCGTTTGAAGTTCTCCAATCCAAATGGCGAGCTTAAGCCAAATATGTTCGCCAATATTGCGCTGAAACCCATCAGTGATGAAGCCGTTCTTACTATCCCAAGATCTTCGGTTATTCACTCCGGTGGTATGACTCGAGTGGTGATGTCAGAAGGTTCTGGCAAGTATCGTTCTGCTCGTATTGAGGTTGGTCGTGAAGCTGGCGAAAAAATAGAGGTGCTTCAAGGGCTAGAGCAAGGCGAAAACATTGTCACTTCTGCGCACTTCATGTTGGATTCTGAATCGAGCCAATCCGCAGATCTGTCACGCATCAATGGTATTGAAGAAGAAGCTGAAACCGTATGGGCAAATGGTGAAATTTCCGATGTTATGCAAGGCAGCCGCATGGTGACGATTAACCATCAGCCTGTTCCAGAATGGGATTGGCCAGGCATGGTGATGAATTTCACGTTTGCGGAAGGCTTAGACATGAGTGACGTGCAACGTGGTAAGGCGATTGATTTTGAGATGAGAAAGACAGAGTCAGGGCAGTACGAGGTTGTTGATTACAAGGTCAACAAACACAAGATCGCTGGCGAAGTTTGGGTAACGGGTGACATTACCATGTTGATGGCAGATTTTGGCATGATTACGGTAAAACATCAGCCTGTCCCTGAATGGAATTGGAAAGCGGGTGAAATGAATTTCCAAGCTAGTGATGACCTTGATTTATCTGAGTTTGCCGAGGGTCAAACCATTCGGTTTCTAGTAGCGAAGCAGGGTTCTGATTATGTGCTCAAATCTCTCGAACCGACGAATAGCACGGGTGAGGGCGAACTATGATCAATGCAATCATTCGCTGGTCTATTAGCAACCGCTTCTTAGTGCTGGTTGCCACTGTAGCCATCGTATTTGGCGGCTTATACAGCGTTAAAAATACACCGGTCGATGCCATTCCAGATTTATCAGATGTTCAGGTAATTATCAAAACCAGTTATCCGGGACAAGCGCCACAAGTGGTCGAGGATCAGGTGACTTATCCATTAACCACCGCCATGTTAGCTGTACCGGGTGCTGAAACAGTTCGTGGTTACTCGTTCTTTGGTGATTCCTATGTCTATATCATCTTCAATGACGATATCGATATGTACTGGGCGCGTTCACGAGTGTTGGAGTACTTAAGCCAAGTTGCACCTAACTTACCTTCGAGTGCTAAGCCAACACTAGGGCCAGATGCAACCGGTGTGGGCTGGGTTTACAGCTACGTGTTGCAAGATAAAACCGGTCAGCACGACTTAGCGGAACTTCGTAGTTTGCAAGATTGGTTCTTGAAGTATGAGTTGCAAACCGTAGAAGGCGTGTCTGAAGTGGCGACCGTTGGCGGCATGGTGAAGCAGTACCAAGTACAGATTGATCCTGCCAAGTTACGTGCTTATGACCTAACGCTTCAGCAAGTCAACAAGGCAATCCAAGATGGTAATCAAGAAACAGGGGCGTCTGTTGTTGAGATTGCCGAAGCCGAGCATATGGTTCGCACGACCGGTTACCTGACAAGCATTGAAGACATTCAATCTCTGCCGCTAAAAGTGACCGACAAAGGTACTCCGTTGCTATTAGGTGACATTGCTGACATTAATCTTGGCCCGCAAATGCGTCGCGGTATCTCTGAACTCAATGGTGAGGGTGAAGCGGTTGGCGGCGTTATTGTGATGCGCTTTGGTGAAAATGCCAGTGAAGTGATCGACTCGGTGAAATCCAAGCTCGCTGAACTGCAAGCTGGCTTGCCTGATGGTGTCGAGATTGTTGCAACTTATGACCGTTCTACTTTGATTGATTCAGCCGTTGAAAACCTTTGGAAGAAGCTGGCTGAAGAGTTCATCGTGGTCGCCGTCGTGTGTACGCTGTTCTTGTTCCATATCCGATCATCACTGGTTATCGCGCTAAGTCTGCCTGTCGGTATCTTAGGCGCATTCATCGTTATGCATTGGCAGGGTATTAACGCCAACATTATGTCTCTTGGCGGGATCGCGATTGCGATTGGCGCCATGGTGGATGGTGCCATAGTGATGATTGAGAACGTTCATAAACACATTGAACGGACTCCGCTCACTGACAAAAACCGTTGGCAAGTGATTGGTAAGGCAGCAGAAGAAGTCGGCGCACCACTGTTCTTCTCTCTGATTATCATTACCTTGAGCTTTGTGCCTGTGTTCGCGCTAGAAGGGCAAGAAGGCAAGATGTTCTCGCCACTTGCGTTTACCAAGACGTATGCGATGGCTGCAGCCGCTGGTTTGGCAATCACGCTGGTGCCTGTGTTAATGGGTTACTTCATTCGCGGTAACGTGTTGCCTGAACACAAAAACCCAGTCAACCGCAGCCTAGTGGCGATGTACAAACCGCTTCTGAACCTCAGCCTAAAATACCCAAAGGTGATGATTGTTATCGCACTTGGCTTAATGGCGTCTGCTTATTACCCAACCAGTAAGCTTGGTAGTGAGTTCATCCCTCCTTTGGACGAAGGGGATTTGATGTACATGCCAACCACGTATCCGGGCATCTCAATAGGTAAGGCTCGTGAGTTGTTGCAACAAACCAACAAGCTCATTAAAACCATTCCAGAAGTCGAAACCACGTGGGGCAAAATTGGTCGAGCAGAGACGGCAACCGATCCTGCACCGTTAACCATGATTGAAACCGTGATTCAGCTTAAACCGCGAGATGAGTGGCGTGACGGTGTCACTACGGAGTCTCTGCGTAAAGAGTTTGATGATCTGATTCAGTTCCCAGGTTTAACCAATGCGTGGGTTATGCCAATCAAAACTCGTATCGACATGTTAGCGACCGGTATCAAAACGCCAATTGGTATCAAAATCGCTGGCCCAGATCTGAGCGTGATTGAAGATATTGGTTCGCAACTTGAACCTATCTTGAATGGTGTCAGTGGCACGGCCTCTGTCTACGCCGAGCGTGTTGCGGGCGGTCGCTATGTGACGATAGACATTAAACGTCGCTCGGCTGCGCGATATGGCTTGAGCATTAAAGAAGTGCAACAGGTTATCTCGACTGCGGTTGGTGGCATGAACGTGGGTGAAACCGTTGAGGGTCTAGAGCGTTATCCAATCAATGTCCGTTACCCACAAAGCTATCGTGATTCTGTCGCTAAGTTGCAGAACCTGCCGTTAGTGACACCAAATGGAGCGCGAATTGCTTTGTCTGATGTTGCAGACATTCGCTATGAAGATGGGCCACCAATGATTAAGACGGAGAACGCGCGTCCTAATGGTTGGGTGTTCGTTGACATCGAAGGTCGCGACCTTGGTTCTTATGTGGCAGAGGCGCAAAAAGTCGTTACAGATCAAATCGTCTTACCTGCGGGTTATTCACTGGCGTGGTCTGGTCAATACGAATACATGGAGCGTGCGAAGGATCGTTTGAGTGTCGTTGTGCCAATCACCATCGCCATCATCATGTTGTTGCTCTACCTCAGCTTCCGCCGCGTCGGTGAGGTGATGATGATCATGCTGACATTGCCACTCGCAATGGTTGGTGGCCTATGGCTGATGCATGTCCTCAATTACAACTTCTCCATTGCGGTGGGTGTGGGCTTTATCGCCCTTGCCGGGGTAGCTGTTGAGATAGGTGTGATCATGTTGGTCTACCTAAACCAAGCATGGCACTACAAAAAATTGGATGCGGAGCAGAACCAGCAAGCACTTCAGAGTGAAGACTTAACGGATGCGATTCGTGAGGGAGCAGGACTGCGTGTTCGCCCAGTGATGATGACAGTACTTACGGTGATCATTGGCCTCATTCCAATTATGTATGGCGAGGGAACGGGCTCTGAAGTGATGCAACGAATTGCCGCGCCGATGATAGGCGGAATGGCGTCGGCACTGTTGCTTACCCTACTGGTTTTGCCTGCAATCTTTAAGCTCTGGAAACAGCGTGAGATTACGCATAGCCAAAACGAGACAAACAAATAACGTATTGATTATTAGCCCTTACTGACCAATACAGAGTGGGTAAGGGCGTACCACATGAACATGTGAAACTAACAAATAAATAACTGAATTAATCTAAGGAACGATCATGAAAAAGACACTTATTGCGATTGCACTGACGTTAACTACTGCAACGGCTTTTGCTGAAATGGACCACTCGATGATGAAGAGTGGAGAGATGGATCATTCAAAAATGGATCACAGCATGATGAAGGATGGAAAGATGGACCATTCGAAGATGATGAATATGGATGGAATGATGAATATGGAAGGCATGTCTGAAGTGGGTATGCCTGCGACAGGCGCAAAGCCGGATAAAGTGGTTCATGTTCTGTTAAGTGACGATATGAAAATCACCTTTAAGAACAAGGTTGATATTGAGCCGAACGACGTGGTGCAGTTCGTTGTTATGAACACGGGCAAGATTGATCACGAATTCTCGATTGGTCCTGCTTCAGAGCAGTTAGAGCACCGTGAAATGATGAAAAACATGGGTAACCACACTCATGACTCGGGTAGTACAGTTACAGTTAAGCCGGGCAAAGCGAAGCAGATGCTTTGGCATTTCCACGGTGATAATCAAGTCGAATTTGCTTGCAATATTCCAGGACATGCGGAAGCGGGCATGGCGAAGTCGATAACGCTTTAGGCATTATCTAATAGAGCTAGAAATAGCTGCTAGAAAAGTACTAAAAACAGAAAGCTAAAAGATAAGTCTTAGCTCATCGCGCTAGTTGAGACTTATCTTTCTTGGCCACTACTGTAATAGGATCGATGTTTCCAGTAAGTGGTGAGCTTCGCCACTGAGGTGTGGTAGCTCTGACATGATCTTCTTAAGCTTGTCGTCGATCGATTCCACTTCATTCAAAGAACGAAACGCAAGCACGGCCTGTTCTGGTTCGCTGCTCACATAACCTTTCAACGTATTAAGCTGAATTTTGTTCGCATTTTCGACTTTTGACAGTGCGACATTGATTGCTTCGATGTTTATTGTTAACTCATTGCTTTTAAACATTTTTAATTATTTTTGGTTGTTGCTAATGCGCGCACATTAACACAACTGTTTTTTCGGATATTGACCAAGATTATTAAATTGGAACAATTTTGAAAATCGTTAAAAGCTAGACTGCAATATGTGATGGGAAAGGTTTAAGAAATTCGAAGCGATTTAAGGAGTTAATAGCGCTAGCTGCTTAATTGGCGTTGGTTGGTTAGACTTAACAAAATGGGTTTAAGCTATATGGATTAATGCTTATAGATTTAACGAGTGGAGAAGTTTTTTGAATAGGGTGTCGCTGGAAGAAAACACGTAACGAAAAAGAAGGAGGAATTGGAGCGTGCAGCGGGAATCGAACCCGCATCATCAGCTTGGAAGGCTGAGGTAA
>NZ_JBFSUD010000069.1:0-23983 GCF_041467175.1 Vibrio sp. 10N.247.310.24 | reverse complement strand
AAGAGAAGCTGCTTAATAAGCAAGCAAATGATGACAACTACCTTGAAAAACACCGCACATCATCTGACACAATAATTTCAATGTTAATTGTGTGCTGATCTTTTCCATCAACCTTTTTGATTATGCCTAGCCATTTGTTAGCGGCTTCAATGTAGCGTTCTTTGTCATACTTAAAGTCCAAATCAAAGTTAAGGACAAAAGTTAAGTGATCATTTGATATAACTTCTTGGGAATAGTATTCAGGATAAAACTCAGAATCCTGACTGTAACTGACTGACGATAAAAAGGACAAAATGAGAGCTAGAGTTAATTTTTTCATTCGAAAACCTATAATAAAGCCGTCTAGGATGAAGGCTAAGTAGTGACGTTTAACTTGGTTGGATATTACAGTATTTATCGCTTTACTAACGTAAGCATACGTAACACCTTAATATCCGTGCACTACAAACTTCTCGACAAATTCAATGCAAGGTTTATTTTTCCCACAAATAAAAAATGCCACATGAAATATGTGACATCTTTATTATCTCACAGCTAATTTAGCTCACAATTCAATCCCCATATTGAACAATGTGAACGCGCAAATATAAGTAGTGAGATCGATAGCTTTACTCAGCGACATTCCTGCACCACGGTTCGCACTGACATCAATACGAATCATCACGGGCGCACCACCTTGAGGCTTGTCTTGAAATTAACGATACAATGATTTGGTCGACTCTCTGACGATTAAATCAATCGGTGGCAGTCGAGCTTCATGCCGCTCGCCAGATAACAAGTTCAAGATCGACTGAGCACACACTTCACCAATCTCTTCAATCGGCTGTCTTAAGGTGGTTAACGCTGGCGTGAAATACTTAGAGGTCGGCAAATCATCAAAGCCAATCACAGACACATCTTCTGGCACTTTATAACCGTGGTCAGACAGCGCCTTAATCGCACCGTAAGCCGTTTGGTCATTAGCAGCAAACAAAGCAGAGAAGTGAACCTTAGATTCAATCAACTCTACCGTTTTCTCATAACCAGATTCACTACTAAAATCGCCCTGCTTGACCAGTTTTGGCATCACCTTAATACCGGCCTCTTGAAGGGCCTTCTTATAGCCTTCAAAGCGATTACCTGCATCAGGCTGGCTTGATAACCCCTTGATGTGAGCAATGTTCACATGCCCTTGTTGCAGTAAATGTAAGGTTGCCATATAGCCACCCAACACGTTGTCGATATTGATGGAGCGGACATTATTCTCAACAAAATCGTAGCCAACCATCACGATAGGGATGTCTTGTGCATACTTAGCAATCTCTTCCTGAGTAATACTGCCTGTCACGATGATCATGCCATCCACGTTACTTTTTGCGAGATACTCCAACGCGTGCATTTCTAGCTTTTTTTGCCAGTGTCCGGTTGCTATTACTAGCGAATAGCCTTGAGCTATTAGGGTTTTTTCCATGTCGTTGAGGATACGACTGGTGTAGGGGCTATCAGGGTGTTGCACCAATACACCAATAGTGAGCGAGCGTCGGTTGGTGTTTTCTTGCATTTGGAAGTTAGGTTTGTAGCCCGTGTCTTTAATGGCTTGCTCAATGTTTTGGCTTTTATCATC
Source organism: Vibrio sp. 10N.247.310.24 (assembly GCF_041467175.1). Classification (NCBI taxonomy): domain Bacteria; kingdom Pseudomonadati; phylum Pseudomonadota; class Gammaproteobacteria; order Vibrionales; family Vibrionaceae; genus Vibrio; species Vibrio sp. 10N.247.310.24. The sequence continues at coordinate 22,380 of NZ_JBFSUD010000069.1, read as the reverse complement.
CGACACATAAGTGGTTCGATTAAGGAAGCGAGACACGGTGCTGGGAGAAACACCAGCCAGTCTTGCTACATCGTATACTGTTGTTTTTTTTGTTTTAGTGCGCATCTCGATACCCCAATCAAGTGACATTCGGGGAGCTTTAAGCTCCCCATCAGTTTCAACCTGCATACCACTGCTTTCGTTGAAAATCGTGTCATTAAGTTAATACATATAGGCGAAGATCATCCCCGGCCTGAAGTAACGGCCAGCCGTGTATTTCAAGCCAGTACTCAGTAACCATTTGTGCAAGCCAGCGAGCTTTTCTCGCGGGATTTCAACGCTCAACATTTTAACAAAATTATCAGTATCTTTCGTCAATGTTGGATTGATACGACCGTCAGACAGCACGCAGTTTTGACATTTAAGTACATTTAGGCAGTTTTTCGCATCATTTTGCGACAATTTAAATACCTCTATAAGATCTTTCTCATTGACAGACACAGAGCAATTGAACCCCTCTGGCGCTGCAAATGGAATTTTCGAATAGTCATAGAGTGCGGTATACACGGTATCCATCAATGTTTCTGCTTGCTGCGATTTACCCGCTAAGTTCAACGCTGTTGCCACACTAAACTGAACACCAATCCATACGTCTTGTGCTTGGAACGCTTCATGCGGTGAACCGTCGGCTAACGTCATATTCGCAACACCCAACTTAGGACTATTAATTTCGAAGTTGTGCTTATAAACATAGTCCAATGCGCGTTGGATGTTCTCTTGCGGGAAAATACCGTCTAAGCCGATGAGCTTTAGGTAGCTGTCGGCCAACAAGGCATCACCAAAACTGTTGTCAGAATCTGGCACTAAATCTAAGTATTCTTGAGTAAAGGCTTGTGGCGCCGTCTCACTCAGCAAGCGTTTCTTAGAGACTCTTTGAGATACCTTACTGATGCTGATGGAAGTATCCGTTTCATTGAGATAGGTATTGAGCGTGTTCTTGTCAGCAATCGCATCGCCAGTCAATGAAAGTCCTAAGGTTTCCAGAGCTTGATAGCCTTCACCTGTTAAATGCTTGGCTTGAACTGGCGTCACGAAGAAGTGGTAGTAACCCTCTTTGTCATCCCACAAGCTTTGCTCAACCGTGGCTAACGCCTTTTTAGAACGCGTTAAGTAACCGCTAGCTAGCTCGCTTTCACCCATCAATTGTGCAAGTTCGCTCGCGGCTTGCAGGCCAGCAACCCACAGGCTCGCACAATAAATAGAGATGCCGTGAGAAGCTAGGTTATCAAAGGTATCGTCTGTGCCTCGGGTTAATGGTAAATCGTCACCCTCAGCAATCAAATTCGATAAAAAATCGATGCTTTCAGTTACCGCTTGCCAGCACTCATTAACCACAGAGAGATCTTGGGTGTTTTGATAATGGCGGTACACCATCAGAATGTATTTCGGCGCTAAGTCCTTCCACTCTTTCACGTTGTGCCAACTGTAAGCATCGGGCTGAATGTCGAATGGGCTGCCTAAGTCGTGGATTACCGCACCTCGAATAGCACGTACACCTTGATACTTTTCATCAATCAATTCGGCATTAGGCGTCGCTTCGTATTCCCAGTAGCGGCGCTGAGTGAAGTCTTCCGCCAAAATGGCCTTAGAAAACTCTTTCATCACACAGCCATCAAGCTCAGGCAACAAATAAAGCAGAGAGAACGATCCGTAGAAGTACACATCCAGAGAGTTAAAGAATGGGTAGTCGACACACTCTTTTACCAAGAACTTATCTTCTTTGTCCCATACCGTTGATTCCGCCAAGAACGACAATGAGTTCATCGCCATCGTTGCATAGCGAAGTGCCGATTCAGGCTGCGAGATCTTGCTTTGAGCTTGCTCTAGGAAAGCGGTTTGTTGTGCGACGATCTGCTGCTCAATCGCTTCTAGCTCTGGTAATACATCTTCTAACATCAGCAGAGCTGGTTGCGTTTGCGGGTAAAATTGCGTGTAAGCCTTATCTGAATACCAGCCATTAAGCATGACTTTGCTGTGCGCCATGACCTGCGCAAAACGCAGATCAACAGACTCACCCGCTTCCAATTCAACCTGAACCACCACCAATGCGCTCAGAGCTTCACGCCCTGTGTAAATTCCTGTTTGGAATTCCGCGTTGGTACGGCCTGTTTTCAGTGCGAACTCTGTTTGTTCCTCTGCCTTAGAGGTATAAAGCGTTGGCTTCACAGAAATCGAAACCTTACCAGATTCTGTCAGTTGATTATCCGCTTGAACACCAAACACCACTTCACCTTCAATATCACTTTGATAAGGAGACTGACTGGTCAGTTGAACACCCGTAAAGCTGCGACTTTCACCCTTTAAGTTAACCGTTTGATGCTGCTGAGCAATTGGGTTTTGAGACAAGGTACAAGCCGAATCTTGAATACCATCACGGCCTTTTTGGTAGGTTGAGCCAATCAAGTTTTTTAGCGGCTGAGCAAGCGTAATCACACGTGTTTGCGATGAATTATTGGTTAATTCAAAGTGATTCCAGTGCATCGGCAAAGAACACAGTCGTTTGTCCTCTTTAACGATCGGAGAGACTACCTTACGCTTTATTTTAATATCATCGAAACTACTATATTTATATTCAGCCAGTGGATATAAAGCTTGATACTCTATATCTCTACCATTAACACTACCTGTATCATTATTTTCACCCGCAGTAAGTGATAATAATCTCGTTGTATCATTAATTAATAAACCATTAAAGAAATCCAAGGCGACATATAATTGACAAATAATCGACAATGAATCTTCTTCAATCAATAATTGAGTCTTATTTGAAAACTCAACGTTCCACTTTGTAAAGTTAGATTTATTATCCTGGTAGAAGTGACCATTTTTCAATGCCGCGCGAATGTGGTTAATCGCATCCGACATTTCTGCGCTTTCAATCTTCTTACCATCAAACAAGGCAGGATAGAAGTTTAGGTGAACACTCAGCTCTTGCTCATCACTGACTTGCAGCGTATCGATGGTCGGCACATTCATCACCGACGCATAAAAATCATTAAAATTAATAATTTGCTCTGAACAATCAACAAATATTCCCGGAATAAAGCTGAAATTTGGTGTTTTCCCGTTTGGCGTCAGTGTAAATGTGTTACCAATTCCACCCACCGCCATACCGGTATTTTCTGGTGTGGTAGAAATTGGCGTGTACCAAGGTTGAATAAATTCAACTGCATCACCTTTTTTACATAAGTGTTCCGAATTTCCTGAGTAGCTCGTATATGGAATTTTATTATTCATTTTAAAACCGCCATTGAATATTTTTTTCTTCTTGTTAATATCTTTTTAAAATGGAGACATCAACATGTTTAAAATTATAAATGAAAAATTTGGAAATATTGACTCAGTCACATTAATAAACCACCAACATGGTATAGAACTTCAAATAATCAATGGATTTGGTGCTGTTATTAATAAATATACCGTAAATAACAGTCCATTCTCTTTTATTTGTGGTTATCAGAATTATGATGAACTGATCAACCAACATCCGTTCTTTTCCCGCAGTGCTAAATTATTCCCTTTTCCAAACCGTTTAAACTTAGGTCGTTACAGTTTCGATAACCAAAACCATCAACTCCCAGCTAACTTTCCTTGGTCTGATCACGCCGTACACGGCCTGCTCTACAACCAACCTTTTTCAATCACAAACAGCGTAGCCACTGAAGAATCCGCCAGTGTGACGTTGCAGTATCAAACGTCATCTTTGCATCCTGCTTTCCCGTTTGCGTTCAACCTTGAAGTCACCTTCACTATCGATATCACGGGTAAACTCACTTCCTCAACGACCGTCTCTAATCTTGGTGATTCTGCATTCCCATTCGGTGATGCTTGGCACCCTTATTTCTCACTCGGCACTGAGCTAGCACAATGTGGACTCGCTATGTCGCCTTGCTCTGAGGTCATACACGAAAACGACCTACCCAATGGTGAAAAACTGGCTTTTGACTGTTTGTCTTTGGGTGATTCACTCGCCAATCAAAGCTTAAATCACTGCTTTGAATTTGATTCCAAGACAACCAACCAACTTGCGTTTACACGCTCAGATTCGTCTGCCGCTATTCGCTATCAACAAGATGCAAGCTACCCATTCGTTCAGCTTTACACGCCGACTAGCGAACAAAGTATTGCAATAGAACCAATGACTTGCCCAGCTGATGCATTCAATAACCAGATAGGCTTATTGACGCTTAGCCCGAACCAATCTCAGACCTTTACTTGGCAATGCCAAGCCAGCTATCAACCACAGTGATGCAACCAAAATAAAGCGACACTAAAGAGAAACCAAAAAGCAATAAAGGGCGCATAAAGCGCCCTTCTCTTTGTTAACCTAAAATCACCTCGATGGTGTGCTCACCAGAGGTAAATACTGGCGCTTTATTACCTGAAATCAGGTCACCATTTACCTTCATCTCTACCACACCTTTACACACGTTATTCGGGTTAGTGACATGAATATGGTATGTCGCACCACGGAACTGACGACGGACTTTGAACTCTGGCCACTCAGCAGGAATACATGGGTCCACCAGCAAGCCATCCACTTCAGGGCGAACACCCAGAATCCATTGCGTACCCGCAACGTATGTCCAAGATGAAGTACCCGACAGCCACGCATTTCGGCCTAAACCAAACTGCTTATGTTCGTCACCCAAAATGTTTTGTGGGTAGCAGTAAGGCTCAGATTCGAAGGTATCGATGTCATCGTTCTTAGAAGCTGGGTTGATTTGACGGTAGTACTCATAAGCACGCTCACCGTTGCCCATTTTCGCTTCTGCGATCATCACCCATGGGTTAGAGTGCAGGAAGATACCGCCATTCTCTTTTGCACCTGGTGGGTAAGTTGAAACACCACCTAGTTGCGGATCAAAGCCGTTGTAACCAGGAGTTGAAAGCTTAATGCCATTCGCTGTATTCAGCTTGTTGTAAACCGAATCTAGAGCTTGAGTTGCGCGTTCTTGAGTCGCGAAACCAGAGATCACAGGCCAGCTTTGACCGTTGGTGTAAATCTGCCCTTGCTCGTTTTTATGAGAACCAATCGGTAAACCTTGCTCATCAAAGTAACGAACAAACCATTCGCCATCCCAACCGCACTCATTCACCGTACTCTGCATCTGTTGGTACTGATCTTTAAACTTAGCCGTCAGTTGCGCTTCGCCACGCAGCTCACACAAGTCCAACATGTCGAGCAATGCTTTGCCGTACATGTTCGCCACCATCATCGACTCAGCACCCGTTGGCAGGTTCACCGTGTCGTTCCAGTCAGCAAAACCTAACAGCGGTAGGCCGTGCTCGCCAGTATTGGTGTAGGTAAATTCAATCGCGCGGCACAGGTGGTTCCAAACCGTTCCCGTTTCAACTGGGTTGCCCGCTTTGTCTTTTTGATAAAACGGGATCTCTTTATTCAAGAAGTCTGCATTGCCCGTTTCTTTCACATATTGCGTCACCGCGTAGATGATCCACAGGTGATCATCACCGTAGTAATCAGGGCGATCTTCCTCTTCACGTGAGTCACCCGCGTTCGCTTCCATCGTTGATGGGAAGAACTGATGCATCGCAGAACCGTTAGTGTTCTGAACAGACAACAGACGCTCAATGAACTCGCGCGCTTCTTCTGGCATGTGAGTAATCACGCCTAAAGTATCTTGCGAAGAGTCACGGAAACCGATGCCACGAGCGCCATAGCCAAGCTGATACAGAGACAAGTAACGAGACCAGTTTTTGGTTGTGTGACACTGACGTGGGTTATGTACGTTAAGCATCGAGTTCATTGCTGGATCTGGCGTTTCAACCTGAACCGCTTGTAGGTAACCATCCCAATGTTCAGCCAGTTCAGCGAAAGCCGAATCGACCACTTGATGGTCACGGTATTTAGCCAATAGAGGCAATGCTGCTTCTAGACTTTGTTCTTGTGCGATTTGCACAATCGTACGTTCTGTCTGCTCTGGAGATAACCAACCTAGGCGTAGGTTAAGCGCACCAATATTGTCGCCACGCAAACACTCGGTGTTGCCTAGCTCATCATTATTTAGTGCTTCTGGCGCTGCCCATGTACCGTAGCCCAAATTACCTAAGAACGATTGGCGGTCACCATCAAAAGACGTCGCAGGGCGATCCGCTGTCATCAAGTTCACCGCATAATCGCGCTTCATAAAGGCGTACTGCTCAAGCACGGTATGACCCGACTCTTGCTGATGCGCTTTCAGCGTCATGGTTTGTGGAACCCAGTCCGCATTGAGTAGCTGTTTAAGCGCATCGAAGTGTGTGAATTCATACACAGGTACCACATCAACGTGCAGTGCTTTGTCTGAAATGTTGGTGACTTTGATGTCTTGTAGCAGTACTTGGTCAGCTTTTGGTACAAAGAAAGTCGCTTCACAACGCACACCAAACGCTTCTGCAATGATGGTGGTGTAAGACAAGCCCGTGTGGTTTTCAAACTTCTCGAGCGGCTTCAAGGTTGGCGTGTAGAAAGGTGAGAACACCTCTACGTTGCCCGCTTCATCACGCACCTTGAGGTACATGGTCGAGCCTTTAAAATCTGAGTTTGGCAGTTGAGCAATGTACTTAGTGATACGGTTAAGTGCAGGATCGCCCTTACACAACAGGACGCCGCCGTTGCTATCGACAATGCCACCGAAATCTAATGTGCCGACATAGTTACACCATTTGATCGGTGTACACGGTGTGGTTGCTACGTATTCTTTGTTTTTATCGTCAAAATATCCGAATTTCATCATCACTATCCCTAGCCCCTCCCAAATCAGGAGGAGCCAAAACAATTTGTCGTAAGTTGGTTGGTGTCAGCTCATGGCTGATTTAAATTGACTGGCTAGCTCGCTAGCGAGTTCTCACTCAGAGCATCAAACAAGTGGAAAGCATCCAAATCCAAGTAAAGCGTCAAATCTTTTACATCCACTTCAGCCGCTTGGGTTTCAACCATCAGCGGTTGACCGCCAATTTCTGTTTTCAGAAGAATGCTCGCGCCCAGTAATTCCTTGTCTTTGATTTTCACAGGGAATGGCAGCACGCGGTCGTGGTCAACTTGCTCGGCACGTAGGTGAATGTCTGTTGGACGAACACCAAAATGCAGCGCTAGGTTCTTAGACGCCAGAGACTTAAAGCGCTCAGGCAGTGGGATCTGAACATCGCCGATTTCAACGAAGTACTCGCCTTCTTTTTCAATCAGTTTTGCTTCCAACATGTTCATTGACGGGTTACCAATGAATTGCGCAACAAACTTGTTTGCAGGACGCTGGAACACCTCGGTTGGTGTACCAACTTGAGCAACATAGCCGTCTTTCAGGATCACGATGCGATCCGCCAATGTCATCGCTTCGATCTGATCGTGGGTTACGTAGATCGTGGTGGTTTTTAGTTCACGGTGTAGATGTTTGATCTCTTCACGCATCACGCCACGAAGTTTTGCATCTAGGTTAGATAACGGCTCATCAAACAAGAAAACCTTAGGAGTACGAACCATTGCACGGCCCATTGCCACACGTTGACGTTGACCACCAGAAAGCTCTTTTGGCTTACGGTTGAGTAGCGGATCAAGCTCTAGCATTTTCGCCGCTTTTAGCACTTCTACGTCGATTTCTGCTTTTGGCATACCCTTCAGTTTTAGCGCAAATGCGATGTTCTCGTATACCGTCATGTGCGGGTACAGTGCGTAGCTTTGGAATACCATCGCCAAGTCACGGTCTTTCGCGTCGACTTTATTCATCAACTTGCCGCCAACCACGATGTCACCCGAGCTGATGCTTTCAAGGCCAGCCAGCATGCGTAGCGTTGTCGATTTACCACAGCCAGATGGGCCAAGGAAAACCACGAACTCACCGTCTTCAACCGTAAAATCAAACTCTTTGACGACTTCAACATCACCGAATGATTTTTTGATGTTCTTAAATTCTACTTTAGCCATTATCTGTTCTCCTCAGCGCGCTCTTGAAGCATGTTTCGGTACGCAATTGCGCTCTGTTTCAATGTTCTTTCTTGGGTGGTGTAGTCGACATGGACAATACCAAAACGCTGGCAGTAGCCGAATGCCCACTCAAAGTTATCCATCAGGCTCCAAGCGAAGTAACCGTCAACTTTCACACCCGCTTCAACCGCGTTGTGAACCGCTTCGATATGACCTTGGAAGTAGCGAACACGTTGATCATCCATCACTTGTCCGTTTACACGCTCGTCGTTGCCTGCAGCACCGTTCTCTGTGATGTAGATAGGTGGCATATTTTCGTAGCGAGCATCCAGTCTTACCAATAAGTCGGTTAGACCTTGTGGGTTGATTTCCCAGCCAATGTAAGTGTGTTCAGCGTCAGTTTGTTTCACCGATTCGATGTCGCCATTCTCGTTGAAGCGAGCGACATTGCGTGTGTAGTAGTTGATGCCGATATAATCGACCGGTGCGCTGATGATGTCTAAATCACCTTCAAGGATCATCGGTATGTTCATCGCTTGGCGCTCAACCACTAACTGCGGGTACTCGCCTTTCAATACTGGGTCGATGAACCAGTGGTAGTTCTCGGCTTCGCAATAATCTGCTGCCGCTTGATCTTGTGGCGTCAGCGGGTAAGCAGGAGTCGCGTTGAATACCACACCATGCTTAGCATGAGGGGCATTGTTACGAAGGATCGGCATAGCCAAACCGTGTGCCAGCATTAGGTGGTGAGATGCTAGGTAGCCCTCTTTTTCACCTTTGATTCCTGGCGCGTGTTCGCCCCAGCGGTAGCCTAGGAATGCAGACACAAACGGTTCATTAAGCGTGGTGTACACATCGATGTTGTCACCAAAGTATTTGCTCACCACTTCTGCGTATTCTGCGAATTTGTAAGACGTTTCACGGTTTAACCAGCCGCCTTTATCTTCAAGGTATTGCGGAAGATCCCAGTGATACAGCGTCACATATACCTTCATGCCACGAGCATGACACTCATCGATGATCTGACCGTAAAACTCTAGGCCTTGCTGGTTCACGACACCGTCTTGTGGCAGGATGCGCGGCCATGCAATAGAGAGACGGTAAGCATCAACGCCTAAGCCTTGAATCATCTCGATATCTTGTTGCCATAAGTGGTAGTGGTCACACGCCACATCACCACTGTCGCCGTTATCGACCTTGCCCGGCGTCTTACAGAAAGTGTCCCAGATAGACGGTGTACGACCGCCCTCTTCAACGCCGCCTTCAATTTGGTATGAAGATGTCGCGACACCGAATACAAATTCCTTACTGCGTAACTTTGAATCACTTGGAAGTTGATATTTATTCATTGTTATAACCCTTAAACCTAACCTTTGACTGCGCCGGACGTTAAACCACTGATCATCTGTTTCGATGCGAACAAGTAAGTAATCACGAGCGGTAAAATAGAAATTGTGGTACCTAGCATTACCGCGCCCCATGGCGTATTCGGAATACCTTGAACACTTCGAAGTGCTTGCGTAATGACATAGTTATCTGGGTTGTTTAGCACCACGAGAGGCTGCATAAACATGTTCCAGAAGAAAACGAACTGAACGATAGCCAATGTTGCGAGTGCAGGCTTCATTAGTGGCAGTACCACGCTCCAGTACGTTCTGAACTCACCAGCGCCATCCAGTTTCGCCGCTTCAAGTAGCTCTTTTGGAATCGATGCAATCACGTGCTGACGCATCAAAAAGATACCAAATGGTGTGGTGGTGAACGGTAGCCATACCGCCATGTGGTTATCCAACAAGCCTAAGAATTTCACGATCATGAAGTAAGGGATCAAGCTAAGCACAGGCGGAATCGCCATTGAGCCAACCAGCATGCCGAACAACACGTTCTTACCGCGGAACTTAAACACAGCAAACGCGTAGCCACCCATGCTACAAAACAGCAGCGAGATGGTGGTACCTAAGAAAGCCACGTAAATCGAGTTAAACATCGCTTTCCAAAACGGCATGATTTCAAGCAATTTGGCGTAGTTAATCGCCAGGCTATCGCCAATCGCAAAGCTAATGCCCGTACCGAAAATTTCAGAACGGTCACGCGTTGATAGCAGTGCCGACCATACAAATGGAAAGACTGTAATTAGCGCTGAAACAACCAGTAAGATACCTAGCATGACCATCAAGATCTTAGTCAGAATGAACATGCTGCGTTCGCTTGGCATCAGTCCACTTAGTGGTGAGGTATTTGTCTTAATTGATGTCGACATCTTAATGTTCCCCTAAGCCTTTCTTACCGAAGAGTAAAAATTGAACCAATGTACAAGTCGCGATGAGTGCAAACAGTAACCATGAGATAGCGGATGCTGTGCCCATTTCTAGCCATTCCCAACCCACTTTGTAGAGATACATCGAGATAGTTAAACCAGATTGGCCAGTACCACCTGTACCACGCGTTAGGACGAACGGTTCTTCAAACATTTGCAGGTTACCGATGATGGTCATCGTGATAGCAAAGAAGATGAATGGACGAATCATTGGTAGTGAAATGTTCCAGAAGCGGCGGAAGGCATTGGCACCATCCATACGCGCAGCTTCTAAGATGTCTTTAGGAATCGTCATTAAACCCGTGGTGTAAAGGACGATGTTAAAACCGGTGTATTTCCAGAAAACCATGATTGCGATAGACGGCTTCACCATAGTGGCATCGTCTAACCAACGGATTGGTTGGAAATCGTTAACCCAAGCGAATGCCCAACCAAACAGCTTGCTATCGGCCAGAGCCATTAGCGTTTGGTTAATAATTCCTGAGTTAGGAGAGTACATATTGAAGAAAATCAGTGACGCTGCGACCGTTGATGTAATGAACGGTAGAAAGTACGCCGATGTTAGCCAGTGACGCATACGGTCACCCATTGAAACCAACATGTAAGCCACTGGAATAGCGACTAAGTGCTGAGCCACGCCTGAAGTGATCGCTAGCCAAAGCGTGTTCTTCAATGAACGCCATAGCCATGGGTCCGTTAAAGCAATGTGATAGTTCTCAAAACCAACGAACTCCATCGCATCCATGCCTCTTACCGGGTTCCACTCGTGGAACGACAGGTAAACAGAGAACAACAGCGGGAAGATCCCAAATACAGAAAAAATGATCAGAAACGGCAGAAGAAATCCATACGGTGTAAGCGCTTTCAAATTTAGACGAGAAAAAAGGCTTTTGTCCGCAGGTTCTATCGTTGTGCTCGCTGTATGATTCATAGTAACGACCTCTTAAAAAGGAAGCGCGTTATCCACGCTTCCTCACTTACTTAAAGTAAAAACAAATTAAAGATTGCGCGTGCGACGCTTGATTAGACGCTCTGCCTCTTTAAGCGCAGTCTTGATGTCTTTACCTTCATCAAGTACTTCCATCAATGCGTTCTCTAAGATAATAGAACGTGCAACGTGGTCGCCTTGTGCTGGAGAGACCGGTTTGATGTTTTGCGCCACTTCAGCAAAAAGAAGACGGGCTTTTTGTCCGCCTAGGAATTCCATCTCTTCTTGGAAAAGCTCATCGTCATACGTGGTGATGTTCGCTGGGAAAGCAGCAATCGTTTCGAAGTGTTTAAGCTGTACTTCACGATCCGTCGTCATGTATTCAATAAGCGCCCAAGCTTCATCTGGGTTGTCTGATTGAGTTGGAATTGAAAGGAATGAACCGCCCCAGCTGCCGTAGATACCATCAGGTAGGTTTTCTACTGCCCACTTGCCTTTAGTTTCAGGTGCAATCCAGTTGTTTAGGTGACCAAGAAGCCAAGCGCCAGAAAGTTGAGTTGCAAATGTGCCGTTGCGGAAGCCTTCGTACCATTCGTTAGACCAAGCCAAAATACGGCCGTCTAAGCCTTTGTCGCGAATCTCTTTTGCTACTTCAAAAGCGTGAACAAAACGCTCAGATGTCACCACTGGATTGCCATCTTTATCGAAGTACAGACCTTCACCTTCAGGAACGGTCGTGAAGATAATCGCTTGTGCCACGTCGGCTGCCGAAGCGATAAGTTGTACGTTTTGCTCTTTCAGTTTTTCACCAGCAGCGATGTATGAATCCCAATCTTTGATTGCTTCTTCTACATCAATGCCCGCTTTTTCGAATACGTCGGTACGGTAGTACATAACACCTGGACCTAGGTCGACAGGAATGCCGTACATGTCGCCGTCAGCGCCTTTACCTTGTGCCCATGCGTAAGGTGCGAATCGTTCTTCGTATTTATCTGCACCGTAGTTTTCAGACAGGTTAACTAGGCCGCCAGATCCAACAAATGGACCAATTTTCTCAACGTCGACAACAATCACATCACCGGCACCAGAGCCCGTTGCAAGGTTCGTTGTGAGTTTCGTGTGGTGGTCACCGTGGTTGTTCATAAGGTAATCAACTTTGATACCCGTTTCCTTTTCGAAATCAGGCAGTAATACCTTCAGGCTGCTATCGAAATCAGGGAAACCGTCGAAACGAATTTCTTTGTCTGCTGCATTTGCAGCTGTTGTACCTAATCCTAAAGCAACCGCGCATGAAAGCGCTAAGGTCTTAAATTTCATGTTCTATCCTTAATATTTTTATAGGGTAACTGGTAAATCCGATACCGAGTTTCTAGTGACCAACGTCGGCAGCAATTTAAAGTTCACGTCATGTTTTATTTTTTTTAGCTTCTGTAGAGTGAGCTGTACTGCTTCAACGCTCATCTCTTCAATAGGGAAATTAATGGTGGTCAAACTAGGGGTCAGATAGCGCGCGAAGATGGTGTTATCGAAGCCCACCAGTGATACATCTTTCGGAACAGACAGTCCCTCTTGATGCAACACCTCGAAGGCGCCAAATGCCATGTGATCATTCGAAGCAAATACTGCGGTGAAATGACACTTACGATTCATCAGCTTCTTCATAGCACTGATGCCCGTCTCTTCAGTAAAGCCCGCTTCCGAGACTAAGGCTTCATCGTATGGCACACCCGCTTCTTCCAAGGCCTTTCGATACCCCTGCAAACGCCCCCTAGCGTCTGCTTTATCTAAAGGCCCGGTAATACACGCGATATCTGTATGTCCCTTTTGCAAAAGATATTGAGTAGCGAGTAGCCCCCCGACTTCGTTATCAATATCAATGCAACTCATCGCCATTTCTGGGATGAAGCGGTTAATCAAAACCACAGGGGTCCCCTGTTCTTCCAATTCAATTAAATAATCATCACTGAGCAGTTGAGTATGAAGAATCAAAGCATCAACACGACGCCCCAGCAGAAACTCCACAGACTCACGTTGCCCTTGTTCAGTGTTCGAACCCGCTGTAACCACAGCGTGATAACCAAAGCGGCGTAGGTTTTCTTCTATGCAATGCAAGATGCCTGAATAGAAAGAACCACCAAGTTCTGGAACAACAACGCCCACACTACCGGTACGACTTGATGCCAAAGCTTGAGCGATAGAGTTCGGGCGATAACCCAATTCTTTGATCGCTTTTTCAACCTTTAGCTTTTTGTCATGACTGACTCTGCTAGTGCCATTAATAACTCTAGACACTGTCGCCTGAGACACACCTGCATGTTCTGATACGTGTTTAATTGTCGCCACTCGAACCTCGATACTTCATTAGCTTGTAACCGCTTACAAAACGATTATTAAAGAAAGGCGTCTTAGTTGAAGTGAGTGTCATCACACTAAACTTGGACGTAAAAAGGCCAGTTGTGGAAATCATGAAAGCGCTTACAGATTCACTTCACGCCATGAAACTGTTTCATGAAATCATGAATCCATCGTGAGTCAGTTTTGTTAAAAGCCTTAGTTCCGTGAAGGGGTTTCAACACACCTATTGGCGTATCAAATACGATGGGTATCGAGTATTTTCCACCATCTAGGCTATTGATATGCAAAGGCTACGACGTGAGTTAGCCATTACAATTACTAGGGATAAAGCAGGGTACGCGAGATAGATTAAAATAATATGAAACGAGGTATTGAAGATGTCATGGAGAGCAGAGGGAGAGGCAATCCAAAATGATACAACAGATATTCAAGACGAAAAAAAGGGCACAAAGAATGTGCCCAAGAATGGAGTTAATTGAAACGTGCCCTAATTAATCTGCCTTTAGGGCTAAAATGGACAGTATTTACTACTTTTAAACACAGGCTCTTTGAAAATATGCCTAATTCAAAGAGCTGCTGTCGCTAGCTTGTGATTACCACCAAGCTTCAAACATCGCACCGAATGACAATGTATCTACATTACCATTGTCTTTTGGAGCGCCTTTTGTCTCTACATCACCCACAGTTGTGTAGAAGCGAAGCATTGGACGACTCCAAGGTAAGCCACCTAGAGAAACGTTCTGAGAAAGCGTTACTTTCCAAGCGTTCTCTTCACCGTCGTCATCGTAATCAACCATACCGTAGCCAGCCTCTAGCCATGTAGAGTGAACATCATCCCATTGGTATTGTGGACGAACGATACCCGCGTATTCCGTGTTCTCGCGATCTAAGTCTGAGCCAGAGTTGTCTTTGTACGACACTAAGTAATCAATGATGAAGTTGTCAGTTGCTGCGTAGCTACCTTCAACACTTGCGTACAAAGTTTGGTAGTCACCTTTAAGTTCAAATACCGATGAATCCGCACCGTCACCGTATTTCACTATTAATCGGTTAGAATCGCCTAAGCCTAACGTCGCACCTACCAAGTAAGCCGTTTCATCACTGACTTTAGTACCTGCAGTCACCACTTTTTCCGTTAAACCTGTATCTTGATCGATTACGTACTCAGTAGAGCTTGCTGTATCCGCTTCGCTCGACGCAAAACCGTAGTTCGCGTAGAAATCTAGGTTACCAATACCAGCGTCAATGCTGTGTAGTTTCGCGGTCACAGCGTATCGACCGTTGTCATTCACTAGGCCGCCTTTCACTTGACCGACAAAGCCCATATCTAGCTTAGCGCCACCGAAATCTAGGTTGTTAAAACCTGCACCTTGACCATCGTGTGTCATCCAGAAGTAATCATTCAAACCTTGTTGCGGACGTTGGTGGAAGTCGCGACCAGCCCACATGTAAAGTTCTGGTTGACTTTCAAATACATTAGTTACACCAGCGTACATTTTTTTCATACTTAGGCCGCCATCGTCAGCCCAAGCGTCTGCTTCCCAGTGGTCTGCCATGAATACGACGTCCCAAATCGCACCATTGTCAGCTTCGAAAAGCTTAGCTAGCTGAACCTCACCACCATTAGCTTCGTTACCTAAACGACCGACAGAACGACCTGTTGTACCGATGTCTACGTAACGCTCATCACCGCTCTTGTAGTGAGCGCCGTAACGAGCATAACCCGAGAAGACGATGCCATCTGGCACGTTAGTTTCAGCCGTTAAAACCGCGGGTTGTTGATCGTTAATATAATCAATATCAACAACCTTAGATTCTAACTCTTGAATTCGTTTTTCTAGTGCTTCGATATTAGTATCAGCAGCAAAAGAAGAGAGTGAAGCAAGCGAAGCCGCCACTGCGACCGTTATTGGCAAAAGCTTAAATTTTTGCATTGTAATTCCCTATTATTTTTTTGAGTTTTCATCGAACAGGGAAATATTAAGCAATGAAAGCGTTGAAAAGTTAGTTGCTGTTCACACTGATAAACCAGCCTAAATACCATGAAACTTTTAGAGTTATCACCAGAAATGGTTATTTATTTATAATCAGATAGGTAGACGTAAAAATCCGTAACAATACAGCTTGAAATCGCTTTCATTTCATCAGTAATGGCGGGGTCTATCACGGAAAAGAGTGTGGTGGAGCGAGGAGAATATGGTGAAATTTTGATTGGTTTTCGTAAATATGAAAAGCCTCAAGATCTAAGGCAGATTTTGAGGCTTTTTGGATTGAGTCAAATACCCAGTTATCTAAAATTAAGTATTTTCTAGATTGAATCTAGGGACTCTATTCCCATATTGAACAGGGTAAATGCGTAGATATCAGCAGTGAGATCGATAGCTTTACTCAGCGGCATACCTGCCCCATGCCCTGCATTGACGTCAATACGGATCATCACTGGCACGCCACCTTCATGCTTATCTTGCAGCTCTGCAATGAATTTATAAGAGTGAGCAGGTACCACGCGGTCATCATGATCAGCTGTAGTAACCAATGTCGCAGGATAGTCCGTGCCGCGCACCACATTATGAACCGGAGAATAACCAAGCAGATATTCGAACATCTCTTTGTTTTGCGCGGATGTGCCATAGTCGTACGCCCAACCTTCGCCAGACGTGAATGTGTGGTAACGCAACATGTCCAACACCCCAACCGCAGGCAGAGCCACTTGGAACAGCTCTGGCCTTTGTGTCATACAAGCACCCACAAGCAAACCACCGTTAGAACCGCCGCGGATCGCTAACTTATCACTGCTGGTGTAGTTTTTTTCGATTAAGAACTCCGCAGCAGCAATGAAGTCATCAAATACATTCTGTTTTTGTTGTTGTGTACCGGCTTTGTGCCACGCCTTACCGTATTCGCCACCACCACGTAAGTTTGGCACCGCATATACGCCACCCAGTTCTAGCCAACTGCCCACAGTGCCCGAGAAAGAAGGCGTTAGGCTAACGTTAAAGCCACCATAGGCGTACAACATGGTTGGATTATTGCCGTCTAACACTAATCCCTTCTTGTAAGAGATAAGCATCGGAACCTTGGTGCCATCCTTTGAGGTATAGAAGACTTGTTTAGACTCAAATTGATCCGACTCAAACGGAGACTCAGAGCGTTGGTAGATTTTAGAGCTTCCAGATTCAACATCAAAAGAGAAAATTGTTGGCGGCGTAACATAGTTGGTAAAGGTGTAATAAAGCTGAGATTGCTCGTTTTTTCCACCTAAGCCACTGGCCGTTCCCAGCCCAGGCAAATGAATGTCACGAACTAGGTTACCTTGGTAATCCAACTGCTCAACCTTAGACACCACATCCACCATGTAGTGAGCAAACAAGTAGCCACCACCCGTGCTGATATCCAATGGCTGTGGCTTTTCAGGGATGATTTCGAGCCATTTCCCATCGTGAGTATCAAAGCTCACCACCTTGCCATTAGGCGCATCAAGATTTGTGTATAGAATGAAGGTCTCATCTTGGTTATCAATGAGATAAGTGTCGCTATCCACATGATCAATCAACGTATTCAGCTTTTGTTCTGGTGAATTTAAATCGATATAGAACAGTCTGTTACCCGATGTCGACTCTCGCCCTAGAATGATCAAGTAACGGTCGTCTTCGGTGGTGTAACCCGACACATAGCGGTGCTGCTCGGCGTTATTCTCACCAAAAACCACTTTGTCGTTGGCTTGCTCTGTACCCAACTCATGGAAGTAAAGTTTGTGCTGTTCGGTACGTGCAGAAAGCTGGCTGCCGTCTGGCTTGTCGTAACTAGAGTAATAAAAGCCGCGATTACCTAACCAAGAAATACCGGTAAATTTCGCGTCAGTGATTTCGGCTTCGAGCTGTTGTTTGGTCTCGGTATCGATAACAAAAATCTTGCGCCAGTCGCTACCACCCACTGAAATACTGTACGCCACTAGGCTGTAATCTTTAGAAAACGACACCGAACCCAGTGATGTGGTGCCATCTTCCGAGAAAGTGTTCGGATCTAGGAAAATTTCTTCTTGTTGCCCTTCTTTGTGACGATAGAGAATGCTGTGATTCTGCAGGCCATCGTTCTTATAGAAATAAGTGTAATCTCCTCGTACAAACGGCTGCGAGCTCTTTTTATAGTCTTGTGCTTTCGCTAATCGCTCTCGCAGGTCATCGCGATACGGAATTTGAGCAAGGTAATCGAACGTGACTTCATTTTGGCTCGCCACCCACTGCGCAGTTTCGTCACTTCTGTCGTCTTCTAACCAGCGATAAGGGTCTTCAACTATTTGATCAAAATAGTCATCGCTGACGATCTGTTTGTTGGTGACTGGATATTGATACTCTTTTAAATAGCTCATCGTGATCCTTATTAAAAATAATGTGAAATCGTCAGGTAACGCGTTCTGATGTGTTCAATCAATAACTTAATCTTGTTCGGTGGCTGACGAGTGAACGGGTACACTGCATAGATGCCCAGTTTTTTGCCTACTAAATCAGGGAAGATGTCCACCAGCTGACCATTGCGAATATCGTGATACACCAGACAACGTGGCACGTACGCAACACCATGACCGCCCAAAGCGGCTTTTCTTAATGCCGTCGCATTATCGGTAGAGAAAGAGCCAGAGACGCGCACTATGTATTTATCGTTATCGGTAAAGCCATCTTTGCTATGCAGAAATTGCCATTCACTGGCACCCGTTGTTTGATAAGCGTATTGCAGACAATTGTGCTCAACCAAATCCTTGGGCTGCATCGGCTTACCATTCTTGGCGATATAAGACGGAGAAGCACATACCACCCATTGAGAGTCCAAGATATGACGGGCAATTAAGCTGGAGTCTTCCAAGTAGCCAGTTCTAATCACTAAGTCGAGGCCATCATCAACCAGATCCACAAAGCGATTGTTAAGAGACATATCGACCGTTAAACCTGGGTGCATATTACAAAACTCGGCAACAGCGTCTGCCAGAATCAAATCTCCGGAGATAGTAGGCACTGACATTTTGATATGACCACTAACATTTTCACCAAAGCCTGAAACTGCGTCCATAGCCTCTTGAGCCGCCTGCTTCACATTTTTGGCTCCGTGTAACATTGCCTTACCCGCCTCGGTAAGCGTCAATTTACGCGTGGTTCGATATAATAGCTGCACGCCAATCTCTTCTTCCAAACGCGCAATTCTCTTACTAACTACCGAATTTGTAAGGTTATTTTGTTCTGCCACCTTACTAAAACTGCCCAGCTCTACTACCTGTGAAAACAGGATCAAATCGTCTGCTCGCATTTGATTATGCCAATTTTGGAATTAATTATTTTCATTATTTCCCTATATCAATAAAAAATAAAGGGGTAAATTCACGCCAAATTAACAAAACAATTACAAAAACAGCTTTTGCAATCACATCGGTTACAAATAAAGCGACTCTAATTACAACAATTGAATCCATGAGATTCAGATTACACCTACAAACTAATGACGTGTTATTCACTTCAAACATGAACGTTTGAAAACAAGTACGAGGAAGTACCCATGAGTGAAACTCTACTAGCTTTATTGGCCTTTTCGCCAATAGTTGTTGCAGCGATTCTGCTGGTTGGCCTTAACTGGCCTGCAAAAAAAGCGATGCCCGTGGCATTTGCATTAACCGTTGCTATCGCCCTATTCGCATGGGATATGTCTAGCACTCGCGTGCTGGCTTCAGTATTCCAAGGCTTCGGCATTACCGTGTCGGTTCTCTGGATTGTGTTTGGCGCCATCTTCTTATTAAACACTTTGAAACACACCGGAGCTATCACCACCATCCGCAACGGATTTACTGACATATCAGCAGACCGTCGTGTACAAGCGATCATCATTGCTTGGTGTTTTGGTTCATTCATTGAAGGGGCATCTGGCTTCGGCACACCCGCTGCAATCGCCGCTCCATTGTTGGTTGCCATTGGCTTCCCAGCGTTAGCTGCGGTACTGATGGGCATGATGATTCAATCTACGCCGGTATCGTTCGGCGCGGTGGGTACGCCTATCATTGTTGGCGTAAACAAAGGTTTGGATACGCACAACATCGGTGAAAGCCTGATTGCCAATGGTTCAACATGGGATGCTTACCTACAACAGATCACATCAAGTGTTGCAATCATCCACGCCTGCGTTGGTGTGATGATTCCTGTATTGATGGCGATGATGCTGACTCGCTTCTTCGGTAAGAACAAAAGCTGGACTGAAGGTCTTGATATCCTGCCATTCGCACTGTTCGCAGGTGCCGCTTTCACCATTCCTTACGCACTAACGGGTGTTTTCCTCGGTGCTGAGTTCCCATCGCTGATTGGTGGTTTGGTTGGCCTTGCTATTGTTGTAACAGCAGCAAAACGTGGCTTCCTAGTCCCTAAATCAAAATGGGATTTTGAGAGTGAAGACAAGTGGCCAGCAGAATGGCTAGGTTCTTTGAAAATCGATCTAGATGACACTCATTCAAACAGTAAGCAAGGTCATAAGAAAATGAGTATGGCGATGGCATGGGCACCTTACGTGCTGCTCGCTGTCACTCTCGTTGCTAGCCGTGTGAGCCCTGAGTTCAAAGGCCTACTTAAGAGCGTTAGCCTTTCTTTCAGCAACATCCTTGGCGAGACAGGCGTAAGCACAGCGATTCAACCTCTGTATCTACCTGGCGGTATCTTGGTCTTCGTCGCACTGGTTGCTGTTCTCATGCAATCACGCAGCGCAACACCACTGGCTAAAGCTTTTGGTGAGTCGAGCAAGACTCTAATAGGCGCTGGCTTTGTGTTGGTGTTCACCATCCCAATGGTTCGTATCTTCATTAACTCTGGCGTGAACGGCGCTGATTTAGCAAGTATGCCAGTAACAACGGCCAACTTTGCAGCTGACCTAGTCGGCGGCGCATTCCCAGCGTTAAGTGCAACGGTTGGTGCGTTAGGTGCCTTCATTGCAGGTTCGAACACCGTTTCAAACATGATGTTCAGCCAGTTCCAATTCGAAGTAGCACAAACTCTGTCTATCTCTAGTGCTGTGGTTGTTGCTCTGCAAGCCGTTGGTGCTGCAGCAGGTAACATGATTGCGATTCACAACGTGGTAGCCGCATCGGCGACCGTAGGCTTGTTAGGACGCGAAGGCGCAACACTACGTAAGACTATCATCCCAACGTTCTACTACTTGGTGATGACCGGAATCATCGGCCTCGTGGTTATCTACGGCTTCAAAATGACAGACGCACTTATGTAAACCATAAGTCGTTACAAAAGCACTTGGCGTTAATACTCAATTCCCCGACTGCAACACCGTCTAATAAGACAGTTGATGAGTTTCGGAATGGATACTAAAACACATCAACACCCTCGGGTATTAACGCCATTTTATTGCTTCTCTGTTTCACCGTTAGAGAACAAACGAACACTGACTTTCAAGAATTAAAGCAGCCCAAGCCAAGCTCTCATAGAAGGGCAACATCCCAAGAATTTAGGACTGAAATTATGATCATATCCGCATCGACTGATTACCGCGCCGCAGCAAAAGCGAAATTACCACCGTTTCTTTTCCACTATATTGACGGCGGTTCTTACGGTGAACATACCCTACGCCGCAACACGGCCGATCTTGCAGAGATCGCGCTCAAACAGCGTGTCCTCAATGACATGTCGGACCTAAATTTAGAAACCGAGTTGTTTGGTGAAAAGCTCGCGATGCCGATTGCCTTAGCACCCGTTGGTCTAACAGGCATGTACGCACGACGTGGCGAAGTACAAGCTGCAAAAGCCGCAGACAATAAAGGCATCCCTTTTACGATGTCGACCGTATCTGTATGCCCGATTGAAGAAGTCGCACCTAAGATTGAGCGCCCAATGTGGTTCCAACTTTACGTGCTAAAAGATCGCGGCTTCATGAAGAACGTATTGGAACGTGCCAAAGCGGCAGGCGTGACGACACTGGTCTTCACTGTGGATATGCCTGTACCTGGCGCTCGTTACCGTGACATGCACTCAGGAATGAGCGGTCCAAATGCAGCAATTCGTCGTGTATTTCAATCTATGCGTCATCCTAGTTGGGCCGTTGATGTTGGCCTATTGGGTAAGCCACACGATCTTGGCAACATCTCTACTTACCGCGGCTCCCCAACCAAACTGGAAGACTACATCGGTTGGTTGGGTGACAACTTCGACCCATCAATCTCATGGAAAGACCTAGAGTGGATCCGTGACTTCTGGGACGGCCCGATGGTCATCAAAGGCATTCTTGATGAAGAAGATGCAAAAGACGCCGTGAGATTTGGCGCAGACGGTATCGTGGTTTCAAACCACGGTGGTCGTCAGCTTGATGGTGTTCTATCAAGTGCTAAAGCACTGCCTGCGATTGCAGACGCGGTAAAAGGCGACACCAAGATTCTGGTCGACTCTGGCATTCGTACTGGCTTAGATGTAGTTCGCATGATGGCGATGGGCGCAGACTGCACCTTGCTTGGTCGCTCTTTCGTCTACGCGTTAGCAGCGCAAGGACAAGCAGGTGTTGAGAACCTGCTCGATCTTTACGATAAAGAGATGCGCGTTGCGATGACTCTAACTGGCGCCAAGACAATCAAAGACTTAACTCGTGATTCTCTGGTAGGGCTAGATTAATCGGCCACGACTCAGGCTCAGATTCGGACTAATACTTTGGTCTACTTAGACTGAAGTTCAATCGGTGTCACAGCAATTCCACTGCCGTTGTGACACCGTTTAAGCACTGGAAAATAAAATAAAAAGCTAGGGCGTGTTGATCTTTCGAGCTGATTTTTGCAGCGAGTTGCTGGGTATTTAT
>NZ_JBFSUD010000068.1:0-24226 GCF_041467175.1 Vibrio sp. 10N.247.310.24 | reverse complement strand
TTATCGCCCAAACTGGTTAAATTTTAACAGTGACAACTACCCTGCCAGATAGGGTGTGGAAGAGTACGGCTTAGCGGCAGTAGAAGAGTATGAAGACAATATCCCCTCATTAGGCATTATCTGGATTAGCTCAGATCTCCATGAGCCTGATTTTGATCCCAAAAGCTATAAGCCAACTATTTTGCATGAATTTGCGCATATTCTTGGCGTTGGAACTTCAAGTGACGTGTTTATAGACGATTCAAAAGAGATTGCCGGTAAAGGTTTTTGTATGGAAACCAGCAAAGCAGTTACTGCCTACAATGAAGCTTATAATAGAGATTATGAATGCTTGCCATTTTCCGACGGCGGTCATTTATACGATTACATCAATGGGACTGACGACAAACGCGGTAAGGATTCTAAAGGCCGAACTATTCCGCCAATGCCTAAAGAGTTAATGGCTAATGGTGATGACTTGGGACCGGTGACGTTGTCAATTATTGATGATCTAGGCTTTGAACTTTACGACTAATTCTAGGGCGCCCTTTACTGGGCGTTTTTTAAATCTTCAAAGCTAATTCAATTACTACTTTAGGTCATACGGGGCGTGTAAGCCAAATCACTTTTGCCCCATTGTTGGATAGAACTTTTACTCATTCATATCCTGTTCATGGGGTTTTGCCCTACTAAAAGTTATCCATTCTTCTAATGCTGTTCGTCGTGAATCCCCATGTTGTATTACGGGGATACTATCAACGGAACTTTCAACCTTCCCTGACTATTCGCAAGTGTAACGCGCCAGTGTTTGAGCGCTAGCGAGCAATTAAACCTATGATGTATATCATTTATTTGGCAATCAAAAGGGCGCATAATGAAAAAATACGGTAACTTGCCGCCTAGATAGCGTTAGGGCTATCGAAAAATTGGTTAGGAAGCAATATGTTAAAAAAAGATCAAGTAGTGGAAATTCTAGAGAAACATGGTTTTGAATTAGGAAATACGAGTAATTTTGGAGACCAATATTATCTGGCTTTTGATAATGGCTGGAAAGTCTCAGCGTATTGTTCTTTTGATGGTAATCCATTTGCCGGAGCGGTAAACAAAGAGGTTTATGAGGATGTAACACTATGTCTTGCTGATATGATCGGCACAAATTTCGAGTGTACGTCTACCGACTCGCTTGAAAACAATATGGTTAAGATTCTAAAACGTCTAAATGAAAACTCAGACGATGATGAGGTATTAAAGTGTCCGAAATGAAAAACTAGATATGTGCAAATAAAAACGCCAACTAGAGGGCAAAAGTGGAAGCCGTTTTTATCATGCTCTGGAATGATCATTAAAGGTCGAGGGGCTAATAAAGGTGCCCTATGTGATGGAACATCAAAAAAAATTCCTGCCTTAGTCAAGCTATAGCCCTACAAACTGTTTAAGAGTGATTCGCAACACGTGGAATTTTTACTATGCGTTGGTTTAGTTTTTAAGGTGGTATGCGGGAGCTTCGGTATTGCGCTGTTCACACCTTAACAGGGCTTTATTTTTATTTATATCAAGGAGTTATACTATGAAAGCTAGAGTTAAATTAAATCAAGGTGAAGAGTTAAAGCATGATAATCATCGTAGTAAAGGTACAATGGCTGAAACTGATATCGACACTTATTCAGTTGTAAGTCAAGATGGCAATATTGTAGGCAAAGTTATCTACACTGATCATACTGCAATCAGAGGTTTCAGGAGAACCCAAACTGTTGTGCAAACTGATAGTTCAGGCAAAGTAATCGTCGATGAGTCTTGGTAATAGAAACACATAATAAGAACTTCAAACGGAGGAAATGTGTAAGTGTTTAATGTTTAACAATCTTGAAAAAACGATATTGAGATATCGAACAAATGAAATGATGCGTTTTCTGTTTCATATCGAAGACCTGCGAAAGTTTTTGGTTGGATCCATTGAAGCTTCGAACCTTTTTCTAGATGAGTCCGATGAGCGGTTTTTCAACAAAAAGAAAAAAGTAATGCCTCAAGTCTGGAAGCGCATCATTGATGACAATATTCTTAATGCCAGTGAAGTGGAAGATTTGAAATCAATAATTGATAAGAGAAACACTATTGCTCACGAGGTTCATAAGTTTACGCGTGATCTACATAGCGAACTAAAAGAATATACAAAGACACATCATTTCGAGCCAGAATATGATTATGGAGCCTTAGAAAGGTTATTAAAGTATAAAGTTCGAATTGAGAGTAAATGGAAAGGAATATTCGAGTTAAGCTTTCGTAGTCTTGATTTTGAGTTGGCAGACCAATTCTATAAATCTGAAAATACTTACCTGCGTTACAAGATTGATAAGCTATATGAGCAAAGGCGAAAAATTGTAGAATCAGCGAATAAAGAGCTGGAAGAGATTAGCTTCCCTAATTATGAGGAATACCCCAAAAATAACAAAAATTTCCGAGAAAATGGTAGCCTCTCAATGCGAGGTGGGGATACTTGTAGAGGGTTACTCAGCAAAGGGTTGTCTTGTTTAGCAGTCAGTATTTTAATGGACATTGACGTGAAAAGAGTCGAATACCAAAAGCGAAAACTTCAAAAGCGTACTTAACAAGCATTTAAGGTTTCAAGATACTTTTTCTAATCAGGCAGAAGCTTGTTAGTGCAATAGTTCTAGCACGTTTCTGTCCAAAAACGAGTTGAACGAAGCCGCTCTGCGACTATGACCCGACTATCAGCTAACCCTGTTTAAAGTTCGTCAACTTGAGCAAACCTTCATAATCACTGGCTCGAATCGCTGAGTTGATTTTTTATATACGCCAGAAACGAAAAATGTCGCATCCATGCGACATTTTTCTTTTGGCGGCCAAACCAGTTTTGCTATATCCATTCTAGATTTCAATCCATTCTACTCTTCATACTTGAAGCTGCAGCGTTGTTAACTGCCTAAGTTCACCCTAATCACATAGAGCCCCTATGCTCATAGGGCTGAACTTATTTGTTGCCTAGCTGCAACTCCAATTATTTTGAGTATCGATAAATATTCAGAATGTACATATAAGACGCTGTTAATGTTGATTAGTTCCCTTTACGCGGCATTTTTTTTCGACTTATTTTCTAAGTCGAATGACGCTGCGATTAATTTCTTGGTGTAGTCATTTTTCGATGCATTGAAAATCTCTTCTGCAGACCCTTCTTCCATCACTTCACCTTTCTGCATCACCAAAACACGATCCGATAAGGCTTTGACTACCGAAAGGTCGTGGCTGATGAATAGGAAGCCGATATTGTGCTTGGCTTGAATGTCTTTCAGCAGGTCAATCACGGTCAGTTGTACTGAGCGATCGAGTGCTGAAGTTGGTTCATCCAGCAAAATGAAAGAGGGCTCAAGAATCAATGCGCGAGCAATTGCAATACGTTGTCTTTGTCCGCCCGAGAACTCATGTGGATAGCGGTTAATTGAATTTGGTTCTAAGCGAACCTCAATCAATGCTTTGCGAGCTCGTTCTAATCTTTCTTTCTTGGATAGATGAGGTTGATGTACCGTTAAACCTTCAGTGATGATTTCCCCAACGGTCATGCGTGGTGATAAAGAACCATAAGGGTCTTGGAATACCATCTGTACATCTTTCTTGAGCTTGTGACGTTCTTTATCGGTTAACAAACTCACATCTTGGCCTTTGTAAACAATACGTCCGGTACTTGGCAGTAAGCCGATCAGTGCGCGTCCTAGTGTTGATTTTCCTGATCCAGATTCACCAACAATGCCTAACGTTTCACCTTGTTTTAGGGTCAATGAGATGCCTTTTACAGCTTCGAAATATTGACTCTTACTCTTAATGAAGTGGGATTTCACCAAGAATTGAACACGGATATCATCGGCACACAGTAGCTCTGGCGCCGATGCTTCTACAGGAACCTTAGCGCCTTTCGGAATTGAGTTGATCAGCATGCGTGTGTAATCGTGCTTAGGATTTTCGAATAACTCTTGAGTGAGTCCTTCTTCGACCAATTCCCCTTTACACATCACGAGTACTCGATCGGCAAAGTGTTTCACTACACCGAGATCATGGGTAATGAACAAAATCGCCATGCCCATCTTGCTTTGAATTTCTTTGATAAGAGAAAGCACTTCAGCCTGAACTGTTACATCTAAAGCCGTAGTCGGTTCGTCTGCAATCAGAATGTCTGGTTCATTGATCAGAGCCATTGCGATCATGATGCGTTGCAACTGGCCGCCTGAAAACTCATGTGGGTATTTGTTGTATGCCTGTTCTGGCATCGGTAGATGTACAAGGTTGAAAAGCTCAAGCACACGCTGCTTCGCTTGAGATTTCGATACATTACGATGACACATAATGGCTTCAGCCACTTGTGTGCCCACGCGCAGGTATGGGTTGAGAGAGGTCATTGGTTCTTGAAAGATCATTCCGATCCTGTCACCACGAATTGACTGCATCTCTCGTTCAGTCTTTTTGAGTATCGACTGACCTTCAAATTCGATTTCCGATTGAGCATCAATAATGGCGTTGTCAGGAAGCAAACGCATCAAAGCGTTGGAAGAGACAGATTTACCTGAACCCGATTCGCCAACAATGGCCAAGGTTTCACTAGAATTAAGAGTAAAGTTAATCTTTTTTACCGCATCAATGATTCCATCATTGGTTATGAATTTAACGGAGAGATTGTTAACTTTAAGAATGGCCCGGTCCGACATGATATATCCTTATCAATTTAAGACATTAGGTGAAGATTGAACTTCTGAAGTGGTTTTAAGTTGCCCAAAATGGTGATGAGCGCGTTGAATTTGTTCTAGCTCGAGCATCCAATGTGAGCTGCGCTGAGCACTGCAAAATGCGATCAGGTGATTGAGTAAATCTTCGCTCTGCTTTTCCAATAACCTAAAGGTACGTTGAATCAACTCTGTACCTTCAAGAGAGATAAATTGCATCAATGCATAAGATTGGTTCAAGGTGTCGAAGGCTTGTTGCTGTTGGCCTAAACGATTGAGAATCTCTGATTGAGCGACACTGGCGTCTCTAAGGCCTGAAATTAAGCAAGCAAACTGGCAGGGTTTGATGTCACTTTGGTATGCCGCGTTTTGGATGTGATGAGGAAGAGAGGTGAGAACATCATTATAGAGGCGCTGTGCTTCGGGCCAATGACCTTGTTCCATTAACTGTTCAGCTTTTAGGTAGTGCATCCAGCAGCGTTCAATTTCCATGTCCACATCCTTAATTTTAAATATCCTAAAATGTTAATGATATTTATTATCAATTGCAAATTAAAATCATTCACGTGCTAAGTTGGTGAATTAAATCTCTCGTTATTGCTAAAAACGGGGCAAATTGTGTGTTATTTGTTCAGTTGAACAGCTGTGCAGCGTAAGTCACTAAATTTATAGGTAATTACATCTACACTGATTTTATCTACACCCAAGTAATGAAGGACTAAGGAGGCGGCGATGGCGATGCAAAGACTCAATACAGAACAGCTGTATAAGGTAGCGGAACTCGATAAGCTACCATGTAAGTCGACCAAAGAACTGGCTCCAATTGACGAAATCGTCGGGCAAGAACGTGCACAAAAGGCCGTTGAGTTCGCGATGTCAATTAAGGAAAAGGGTTACAACATTTATGCGATAGGTCGAAATGGTCTGGGTAAACGTACCATGATCTTGCGCTACCTAAACCGACATCCTCAAGAAGTACAGGAGCTTTTTGATTGGTGCTATATCGCGAATTTTGAAGACATTCGTACACCTAAGGTGCTGAAATTGCCTCGTGGTGTTGGCAGCAGTTTGAAGCAAGATATTGAAAATCTGATGCGTAAGCTTCTTAAAGCAATGCCACTCGCATTCGATAACGAGATGTACTTTAACCGCGCTGACCGATTAAAAAATCAGTTGGCCGCTAAGCAACAAGCGGCGTTAGAAGCGATCAGTCAAGAAGCAAAAGATAAGGGCATTAACCTGACGATCACGACTCAGGGTGACTACCAATTTGTCGCGATGAATGGCGATGATCTTCATACCGAAGAGAGCTTCGACTTACTCACGCCAGAAGAGCAAGATCAATTCGATAAAACCATTGATGGATTGGAAGTCGGGCTGCGGACCATTTCTCGTGAACTGACCGAGCTTGAAGAGACGTACACAGAGAAAGTTCAAAAGTTGAATGATGATACGGCGCGAGATGTTATTACCCACTTCATCAAGCAGTTGAAGCAAGATTACAGCCAATATCCTGATATTAAAAAGTACCTGACAGCACTGCGTAAAGACATTGTCGACAACGCAGATATTTTCTTAGAAGAGAGCACAGAGCAAGCAGAAGTTGCGACCGCCTCTTTGGATAAGAAAATGCCACGTCGCTACAAGGTGAACGTGATTGTGAGCCAGAACGAGGAGACTCTGCCGATCGTGGTGGAAGAGAATCCAAATTATCACTCTCTGTTTGGTTATGTCGAGACGGCAACGTTCAAAGGCACCGTATTTACGGACTTCTCTTTGATTCGTGCAGGTAGCTTACATAGAGCCAATGGCGGCGTCTTGCTGATGGATGCGGTCAAAGTACTTGAACAACCTTATGTATGGGAAGGCTTGAAGCGCGCGCTGCGTTCGCGTCAATTGAGCTTCACGTCATTAGAAAAAGAGGTCACGTTAACGGGGGCGGTATCGCTTGATCCTGAGCCTATTCCATTGGACGTTAAGATCATCCTGTTTGGTGATTATCGAACTTATCAACTACTGCAACATTACGATGCGGAGTTTGGTGAATTGTTCCGTGTGACGGCCGATTTTGAAGATGAGATGAAGCGTACTGCGGATTCTGAAATGCATTACGCACGCTTCATTTCAAGCATCGTGCACGACAACAACATGCTGCATTGTGATCGCAAAGCGATTGCTCGCATCATTGAGCACAGTTCTCGTCAGGCGGGTGACCAAAGTAAGTTGTCGTTGCACTCGGCACACATTGCCAACCTGCTTCGTGAGTCAAACTACGTGGCGAAAGGGGCGAAGTCGAACCTGATTCGTGCTACGCATGTCGACCAAGCGCTATCTAA
This sequence comes from Vibrio sp. 10N.247.310.24, assembly GCF_041467175.1. Classification (NCBI taxonomy): domain Bacteria; kingdom Pseudomonadati; phylum Pseudomonadota; class Gammaproteobacteria; order Vibrionales; family Vibrionaceae; genus Vibrio; species Vibrio sp. 10N.247.310.24. The sequence goes on along the minus strand of NZ_JBFSUD010000068.1, from coordinate 17,184 downwards.
CCAACAGATGCGTGTCGGGCGACTGCAAGACAGCGTCATGGAAACCTTCACCAACGGTACAACACTGATTCATGTGGATGGTCAGGCGGTTGGGCAGGTCAATGCGCTGTCTGTACTCAGTACGACTGATCATATGTTTGGCGCACCGAACCGGATCACGGCAACCACGGCTTATGGTGACGGTGAAGTGATTGATATAGAGAGAAACGTAGACCTAGGTGGCAGTATTCACTCGAAAGGGGTGATGATCTTATCGGCTTACCTTTCTTCGGTATTTGGTAAGACAGCGAAAGTACCGCTTACTACCAATATCACTTTCGAACAATCGTATGGTGGCGTCGATGGTGATAGCGCGAGTATGGCCGAGTTCTGTGCGGTAGTGTCTGCATTCTCTAAGCAGCCGAACCGTCAAGACATCGCGATTACCGGTTCGATGAACCAGTTCGGTGAGTCCCAGCCTATTGGTGGTGTGAATGAGAAAATTGAAGGCTTCTTTGATGTGTGCGAAATCAAAGGACGTTCAAATGAGCAAGGGGTGATCATCCCACGTTCAAATGTTCACAATCTGATGCTGCGTAATGACATCGTAAAAGCGGTTGAAAAGGGCGAGTTTAATATTTGGGCTATCGACCATGTGACCGAAGCGATTGAGCTGTTTACAGGCAAAGCCGCCGGTGAGGCGAGTGACGAGGGGAGCTATCCAATCGATACTATCTTTGGTATCGCTCAAGCTAAACTGAACGCACTGCGTAAATAGTCTAATATCTATAGACCCAGCTAGCTTTTTAATTAGATAAGCGTTTGAAAATTAGACAAATAAACAAAACTAAAAAGCCATCGACATAAAAATCGATGGCTTTTTTTGATTGCGACTTTGCTCGCTATTGAGTCGTCTGTATCTGGTCTGCTTACGGTATTCGGTGAAAGCAATGTGCTAAATGACTTTACCTATTTCGCAAACAGAGCTTGGTGCCATCGAACTTCAGCTTCGCCAACAAGTGTTTGGCATTAGAGCGGCCAATATCATCAAATTCTACCCCGTATCGAGCGTAATGCGTTGATTTTTGGAGATTACAGATGATGCCTTTCAATGGCGGTATAAGTGGGCCATTGTAGTTCTCAGGTGTAACTTCAATAGATACTCGTTCGGCAATTTGAATCGCACGAGAAGTCGGTGAGGTAACAAAACGACAACCACTTTTCGATAAGTCTCTAATCTCACAGTTTGCTCGTTGATCGTTGAAGATGATTCTGGAAGCTAAGTTCACCTCGTAGCGTGTCTCTTTACGCAGTTGGGTTACTTGCATCGAGCTTGGTGTTGAAAGCACAAGTATAGGGAAGGGATCTCCGATCCTATGGTGAATTTGGCTTTTAAAGTGGATAAGAGCGCCTTCTCCTCGCAGAGAGTACGCACGAGCTGTCATCCAAAAACCTTCTTGGAAGAAAAAGCTCAGATCGTCGTTGGATACGTCGGGAACCTCAACCACAATGCAGTTATCACTGTGCGTACCGATAAATTTTGTGGTGGCGAGAAACTTAGTGCCAACTGGAGTCGATACATTTAATGTCAGTTCACTGCCGTGCTCTATCATAGCCAGTGCATCGGTGCTATTTAACGTAGAAACGGTGCGGTTACGAGGATCTTGAAGTGCCTGATTATGCTCCAAAGGCTTCTTCAGTGGTGCGTTCATTATATGTTCTCCATGCGCCAACATGCGTCTGTTTGTTATATTGGTAACTTACTAATAAGGGGCAAATACGTGCTAGATTTAGTAGGTGCAATTACATAAATTAAGTGCAATTACATATGCTGGCTAAATGTACCTGCATGGTTTTATAGAGTGCCTTTATCTTTACAAATTCGTTATTAAGCCGGTGGCACAGAGTTATTTACTTTGTTTGCAAGTACTTAGTTCTATTTGTATGAGCTTGAGATAGTCTATTACAAGGAATGAATACTTCAAATTTTTATTGTTTGTCGTATCAATTATTTTCAGGAGTTGAGAATGCACGCAACAAAATGGGATCAAGAAGCGAACCAGATCACAGTTGAGCTAAAACCCAACCAGTTCGCGGTTGTTAAGTATCAAAAGGACGGAGATGTACTACATATCACATCGACACGTATTCCTGATGAGCTTCAAAGTAAGGGCTTCGGTAAGGTGATGATGGAGTCGGTACTGCCTGAAATTGAACAAGCAGGTTTTAAAATTGTACCGATTTGTAGTTATGTGATTCACTATATGAATAGGCAGCCACAGTGGGCTCATCTTCTATCCGATAAAGCATAGCAACGAGTATATGTCTCAATCAATATCGTCAAAAAATATCGCTCAACCGATAGCGAATTCAAGTCAAAATCAGCCAGAGCTTTATCAACAAAAGTTTTATCAAAATGAGCTTTATCAAAAAATAGCGGCCTCACTGGGTTGTCATCAAGGGTTTGATGTCCAGGTAATTCAAAGCCTATGGGGCGGGTATGGTGAATTAGTTCGTTTGATTTTTTCCAAAGAAAGGCGTTCTTCATTCAACAGCGTGATTGTTAAACATGTCGCATTGCCAGATAAAGCAGAACACCCAAAGGGTTGGAATACCAAACTTTCTCATCAACGAAAGGTGCACTCTTACCAAGTTGAGACCGCGTGGTATCAGTCGTTTACCCAACAGTGGGATGAGCGTTGCCCTGTACCTGTAGGGCTGCAATGTGAGTTACAAGAGCACGAGTGGCTGATTGTGATGCAAGATTTGGCCGAAATCGGTTTTCCGTTAACTTCTCAGTTTGATGTGCTTGCTGCTTTTGATGATTCAGCAATCCAAGATACTCAGTCTGATCTGGCGTCTGGTTACACACTAGAAGAGCAAAACCAACGCGATGCTTGCCTTAAATGGCTCGCTAACTTTCACGCAAAGCACATCAATGTAGATCAAGAACATTCAGCTTCATTGTGGCAAGTCGGCACATATTGGCATTTAGACACGCGGCCTGACGAGTTAAACGCATTGGCTGATTTATCGCTTAAGAGCCAAGCGCAGCACATTGATAATCTATTAAGGACGTGCCCATATCAAACCTTGGTACATGGTGACGCCAAGCTCGCCAACTTCTGCTTTGATTTAGACTGTGAGCGCGCTGCTGCCGTTGATTTCCAATACGTTGGGCGTGGTTGTGCGATGAAAGATGTGGCCTTGTTCATGAGCAGCGCGGTTAGGCCGCAAGATTGCGCAGAGCTTGAATCAGAAGTGCTGGATGCTTACTTCCAGCACTTGAAAGAAGCACTCATGCACTATCAACCACACCTTTCGTTCGATGATGTTGAAGCCGCATGGCGACCAATGTTTTACGTGGCATGGGCTGATTTTCAACGTTTTGTTAAAGGTTGGAGCCCTGAGCATTGGAAGATCAACCCGTATACCGAGCAACTAACCTTACGAGTGCTTAACCAATTAGACGAACAGGAGTCCGTCAATGTTCGATAAAACCGCGAGCTGGAAAACGCCGCAAAACTTCTTATTACTGATTTCAATTGTTGTCCCTATCGCGTTTTCGAGCTGGATGGCGCTGCTTAATAACTTCGTTATTGAGAAAGCGAATTTTGATGGTGCGGATATTGGTTTATTGCAAAGTGTTCGTGAGATCCCTGGCTTCTTGGCCTTTACTGTGGTGTTTGTGTTGGCGTTCATTCGCGAGCAACGCTTCATGTTGATATCGCTGGCGATGCTCACGGTCGGTACGGCGATTACCGGTCTGTTTCCTTCACTCACTGGCCTACTGCTGACCACCATTTTGATGTCGACGGGTTTTCACTATTTTGAAACGCTCAAGCAGTCTTTGTCACTCCAATGGCTGAGTAAAGAAGAAGCACCTGAGATGCTTGGTAAGATGATCTCCGTTGGCGCGTTGGCCTCGTTAATTACTTATGGATCAATCTGGGTGATGTTAGAACAGCTGAAGCTCGATTTTGCTTGGGTGTACGGCATTACTGGCGGTATTGGTTTTATTCTGGTTTTGGTGATGACCTTTGGTTTTCCTGAGTTTCAAACCAAGACTCAACAAAATAAGAAATTGGTGCTGAGAAAGCGTTACTGGCTCTACTACGCGCTCACCTTTATGAGTGGTGCGAGAAGACAGATCTTCACGGTATTTGCTGGCTTTTTAATGGTAGAGAAGTTTGGTTACTCAGCTGCTGACGTAACGCTACTGTTCTTAATTAATTACCTGTTTAACTTCTTATTCGCAAAACGTATTGGTCGATTTATCGGTGTGGTTGGAGAGCGCAAGGCCCTGATCTTCGAATATGTTGGTTTGATTGGTGTGTTTGTCGGTTATGGTTTGGTACAAAGCGCGGAATGGGCAGCGGCGCTGTATGTTGTCGACCATCTGTTCTTTGCACTCGCATTAGCGATCAAAACCTATTTCCAGAAAATCGCCGATCCTGCCGACATGGCATCAACAGCAGGTGTCTCTTTCACCATCAACCATATTGCAGCGGTTGTTATTCCGGTCGTATTTGGGGTGATTTGGTTATCGTCCCCTGCAACGGTTTTCTACATAGGTGCTGCGATGGCGGCGGTATCTTTGGCGTTGTCTTTAAACATCCCTAAGAAGCCCGAAGAGGGCAATGAAGTGCGAATGTTTAGCTGGCGCTAACTCTCGATAAAGACTAATAAAAAGCTCCAATAGTGATATTGGAGCTTTTTTGTATGTACTAGATGGAAATATCTAGTCAGCTTCCGGTAGGGTTAGCTTTCAGTAGGATTAGCTTCTTGCGGTTTTTAATTCACCACGTAACTTGAAGATTCCTTTTGGTGCCTTAGTCAACAAGATGCCACAAAGCAGAGGAATCATCATCACCAGTGACTGTTCAGACAGCACTTCTCCATTGATGTAGCAAGAGATCAGTAGTGCAACCACAGGGAAAATCAGGAAGCAGATAGACGCTTGGAACGGCGTCGAAACTTGTCCGAGTTTAAAGTAGGCAACAATGCCGCCAACACTCGCCACAAAGCCTAGGTAAACTACCGCTGAGATTGAATCCCAAGTGAAGGATTCAACATTCACGTTTTCACCCATCGCCGAAACGGCGAATAAGAATAGAGAAGCGATCAGACTTGGGACTGCGTTGTACGTCAGTACTTCGATGCCTTTACAGTGCTTTTGAACTAACACATACATAACAGCGTGTATTGCCACAGCAAGACCTAAGCAAACTGTACCAACTAGGTAGTCATCGCCACCCATCTGCATTTCATTACCGAGGATCAAACATAGGCTTACAACAGCGGTAGCCAAACCAAATATTTGGTGCTTAGCCAATCGTAGGCCTAGGAATAGGCCTGACATCAACATCACAGCGACCGGCATGTTAGCGAAGATGATCGACGCTAGACCAGAAGAGATGTATTGCTCGCCATAGATCATCAAAGTAAATGGAATCGCAAAGTACATCAGCGCAACAATCAGCAACCATTGACGCTTGCCTTTAGGAAACAGCAGTGGCTGGTTGAAGACTTTCGCTAATACCGCAAGCAGAGGTGCAGCGAGTAAAAAGCGCAATGCAGTAGCAAAAATTGGTGGGATAGAATGCAATGCCACTTCCATTGCGAACCAAGTGGTTCCCCAAATTAGGCAAACAGAGACAAAAAGCAAGATAGTTAGCGACTTCGAATTCATGGTGACTACTCATTAATAATTATTTTAAATCATAGGCTTGTGGCGCCTTAATGATGTGGCACAGTATAAGGAGGCCGTCGGAGAAAAATTTTGTCTTTTTATCTCTAATTGCAATGTCTCATGGAAAGATAATCTCTAATGTGTCTATTTTTTAGAAAATAAATTCAAATTAGGTAGCATGAAGAAAGGCATCATTCTTTGTAAGGTTTAATGTTGGTCGATAAATCGTCAGTTTAGCGACGTATGGAAATTTGGTTGAAAGATATTAAGAATAAGATTCAGCGTGTTGTTTTAGGTGTTCAATAAAGGCGCGAATTCTGGCTGGCACCTGTAACCCATAATTATGTACGACATAGAAAGAGGCTTTAAGAACTTGATCTTTGGGCAAGATGTTTACCAATGTTCCTTTTTTCAGGTCTTCTTCAATTGCTTGTTTAGGTAAACAGGCAATCCCCAACCCATTTAAGGCCATCATGCGGATCGTCGGAACGCTATCTCCGATTCTACTTGCCCTGAATTGATACGTGCTTACTTTGCCCTTATTAATTTCAAAGCTTCTTTGGCTGTTGATTCCTTCCCACTGATTGGCAATGTAGTCATATTGGGAGAGGTCACTTGGCGTGATTGGCTGCGGTATTTGCACCTTAGTAAGATAATCTGGGTGACAGCACAGTACTTGATGAAGCTCTCCGAGCTTAATTGCACGAGACGTTGAATCAGGAAGAGCCCCAACAGTGACCGACAGGTCTATGTATTTCTCGATAAGATCTACGCGCATATCGTTGGCCAATAGTTGAGGCTCGATACGAGGGTGGCTTTTCATAAACTCACACATTGCAGGTCCAATAAGATGTGTCATCAATGTGTGTGGGGATGTGATGGTGATAGTGCCTGCAAAATCAGAACAGGACTCGCGTACTTCTTCTTCCGCAAGCGACATTAATTTTCGCATTTCTAAGCATCGTTGATAAAAACGTTGTCCAGCGTCGGTTAAGGATTGGCGACGTGTTGTTCGAGTGAGCAATTTCACACCAAGGTGTTGCTCAAGCCCTTGTAAGTGATGGCTAACGACAGATTTTGAGAGATCTAGCTTATCAGCCGCTTTCGTTATGGAGCCCGATTCTACAATTTGGGCGAACACTTGCATGCGATGTAATTCGTTTTTCATGGTGGTTCATTGTCTTATTAAATCGAACTATGTTTCAAATATTACTGTATTTATCTATTTTAACAAACAAGTAAGATTCTCCTCGTACCTTAACAAAATAAGAAAACGGAGAGAATGATGACTATTTTAGTGCAATTTACCTTGAACCATACTGAAGATAAAACGGCAGAGATCGTTGAGTTTTTTAATGAAATATTGCCAGATACTCGTACTTTTAACGGCAACCTTTCTGCGGAGCTTTATCAAAAAGATTTGGCAGAAAATTCCTTGGTTTTATGTGAAGAATGGGAAAGTACCGCTCACTTTAATGAATACATTGCTTGGCGCAAAGATATTGGTGATTTTGACCGTTTAGGCGCGATGCTTACGGATATGCCAATTATCACCGTCATGTCAAAAATCGTCACAGCCTCTGAGGCGTAATGATGAATAAGATATGGAGCCCTTCTTCAGTACCCGCTCCAGCCGCTAATTATCATCAATGTGCGTTGATCCCCGCAGGTTCAACGCGATTGCACATCGCTGGGCAACTAGGGATTGATAGCGAAGGAATGGTGGCTGAAGGTGCGGAACAACAGATTGTACTGGCTTGGAAAAATCTGAGAGGTGTGCTTCAGGCAAACCAAATGGATATCGAAGATTTAATCAGTGTAAGGCTGTACTTAGTGGACCGGAATGATATGTCTGACTATCAAGCCGCAAAGCAGCAATTGCCTTTCGATGTTGGTGGTCTCCCAACGACATTACTGTTTGTGCAAGGGCTCTTTGACGAGCGATGGAAAGTTGAAATTGAGGCCGAAGCAGCGAAACTGATTTAAGTCGATCTCTGTATACTCAATTGATACGAAAGACATGATATGAAGCAAAAAGCCCCTTTATTTAATCAGACTATAAAGGGGTGATTTCTTATCTAGAAATATTGCTATTCAGCGACGCATAGTGATTTGGTTGAAATCGATCCAACCATTCGCCAGCTGCTCAACAGGATTAACTGTTTTAGCATAATTGAGTTGCTGTTTTACGTGGAAAATCGGTCTATAAACACCGAATTCTATTAATTGTGCCTCAAGCTCTAGAAAGGCCGATTGTCGCTGGTGGTAGTCATTGAGAACCCATAGCTGTTCAAGGCTTTTGTTACGCCACTGTTTTTGCTCGTCAGTTAAACAAACCTCTAAGGCAATAGAACTTTGTAGCCATCCCATCCAGCTGCTGTCGAGATTGTCTGAAAACACTTCACCACTGATCAATATATCCGCATTTTGTAGGTTGCTTTGTTGGCAAAAATCTGGAAATTCGAGCACCTGATATTCGCAGCTAAAACCAAGTTCATTAAGTTGTTCACAATAGTGGCGAGCCATTTTTATGTGATCAAACAGCTGATAGGTTAGGATTTTTATCGGTTGTTTAGGCTTGTTTAGTTTATCTGCGAATTGTCGAGCCACTTTTAATGCGTCTTTGTCATTCGCCGTCACTAGCTTAGATTTCGATGGCTGACTAGACGTCGACAGCATTCCATATGCGTAGCCGACAGTATTCAGAGGAATGTCTTTCGCGACACCAAGTAAACGCAGTAAATCATTCAGTGACCTAAGGTGTTGTGGTTCTGCGAGCCAAGGGTGGCGATGTGAGTTGAGCAAGGCGTACTCGCAGCCTTTCTCCCACTGCTCTATCTCTGCTAGCTCGTTCTGTAATAACGATTGTTGATAGTGCGGATATGAGTGAACAATGTCGCAGTGCATTTCATAGTCTTTGGCTTTATCGCCAACATTCCAAATCTCAATGCCGTCTACCCAAGGTCGGTGCCCATAGTAGGCCTTGAAAGCTTCGAGTCTGGTTAGCCACTCTGACTGTTCCACTAGTTTAAAGCTGCCACTTCCAATGATTTGTTCTCCTACTTTCTTGGCAATACCTGCGGCAGAGCTCGATAGTAGCGATGGAAGGTAGCCTGCGTTGGCATTGATAGCAAAACAGAGGTGAAGCGGATCGATAACCGTAATGGTAGAGATGCATTTAAATTGCTGACTATTGTGATGGCTGCTGCCGATCAGGCGTAGAAAGTGCGCTTTGATGTCTTGCGCTAGAATCGATGAGCCGTCATGAAACACTAAGCCTTTTCGCAAAGTGAAATACCAACGATTTTCATCTTGGGACCAGTCAATTGCAAGATCACCTTCAAACGAGTGAGTACGCGTGTTGAAACGCAGTAAGTTACTGAACAGGTAACGGGTGATGTGTGCTTCAGTGCGTCGTGTCACTTCAATCGGGTCTAGGCTATGTGTGCCTCTATAGAAAGGGATTTGCAGAATATCGAGCGTAGTCGGCAAGCTCTGATAGCGGCTGATATAACCAAGCAGGAACAGATCGCGTTGCGACTCTTCAATAAGCTCTAAAGCTTGGTCGACCTTGTTTTCCGATAGTAATTCATCAATCCTCAGTTCCAACTCATGGTTCACGTTTTTGAGTAGAGTGAGTGTGGGTAGGTTGCCCCGTCCAACGCCTGACTTCCAATCAATCCAGCCTTCGTTTACTAGCTTTTTGATAATCAGTTGAGCGTTGCGTTTGGTACAACCTAGAGCTTCAGTAATTTCTGTAAGCGAAAGTTGAGTTGGTTGGTTAATGAGTACCCGAGAACGTAAAAATGCCAGTGCCTTCCAGTAATGCATAAAGGTGAAATCCTTGCTGAATCTTTCTATTTTTCTTCATCTTTTAATCTCGATAATAGGGTTATTCGATTGTTTTTAAAAGGAATGAAAAATGGAAGGTGTAAATAAAGAAGAGGCTACGTCCTCTATTTGGAAAAGCTCGAGCTTTATTGTGTTGTTTTCGACGGCGTTCTTCGTTGCATTTGGAACCAAGATTTATGACCTTGCTCTGCCCTTGTTGGTGTACGAGTTAACACAGTCTTCAGAGATGATGGGGTGGATGAGAGCGGTCGAGTTTTTGCCCAATCTACTCTTAGCGCTGTTCATCGGTGTATGGGTTGATAAGTTTAATAAAAAGCATTGGTCACAATGCATGTTGCTCGGACAAGTGCTGGTGTTGGTTATCTCATATATTGCAGTGCGTTGGCTTTCCAACCCTCTATATGCTTTGTTTCCGTGTGCATTCCTGATGATGGCGTTTAACTATGGTTATCACAATGCACGTATCGGGATGATGAAAAACGTTTTACCTCAGTACATGCAAAATACCGCCATCGCAAGAATGAGCTCTTTGTACAGTTTGCTAGAAACGGTCGGCCCGGTTTTGTCTGGTGGTCTGCTTCTGTTATCCGCGTTACATAATGTGTTTTTACTTATTGCAGTGATGTATGTGCTAGCGTTTTGGCAGCTCAATAAATTGGAATTCAAGCCGGCTATGCCCGTTGCTCATCAGTCGGTGATTAGCGCACTGAAAGAGGGTTGGCTGATCTTGTATGCGAACAAGAACATGTGGCACATTACCTTAGCAGTGATGGTGATAAATACCACGGGAGCGGTATTTTGGATTCAAGCTATCTACTTTGCAAAAGCAGAGCTGGCTTTAAACCATATGGAGGTGGGCTACCTGATTGCAGCATCTGGAATCGGAGGGCTGTTAGGTTCGTTTACTGCTGACAAAGTTCGTCAACGCATCGGCTTAGGTGTTTTACTTATGGTCTCTATTGCACTTGAAGCGGTCGGTTTTATTATTCCTGTATTATTCATAGACGGCGACCAAGCTAGCGGACTTTTAATGTCATCTTTTGTTGGTGATGGGCTGTTTAGTCTTGATGGTAAATGGGTATTAATGGGCGCGTTTATGTGGGTGAGTGCGATTGGCGTGTACAGCAGTATTTGCATCTGGAGTTACCGGCAAGAAGCTTTCGATGAGCAACATTTAGGCCGAGTTGCAGGCATTACGGGATCTTTATTTAAATTATTGATGCCCTTTGGGTTAGCGGCTTCCGGTTATTTGGTAACAGTATTCGACGTGCCAAATATTTTTGTGCTCTGCTTCATTATTCAATTATTTACCGCTTTAGCTCTGCTGATGACCAAAGTCCGACATATTGAGTAGAGCGCGACTCTTTGGTTCTTTGAGAGTCTAGCCACCAACAAAAAACGCGCCCTCAATGAGGCGCGTTTTTGAGCAATACGTTTAAGAGGCTGCGTCTACTGCGTAACAGGCTTAACTTGTTTGGACTGTCTTACTGCCAGAATAAGTTGTGGTAGCAGCGACATCACTATCATGCCGGTCATTAGCGAATACTGGACTGCAGTGAATGATTCACCCATTAACACCATGCCTGTCACGATGCCAGCTACTGGGTTTGCGATGCCACCGAAGGTGAAATCAACTACGGACATACGTTGCAGTAGCCACACATACATGCCGTAACCCAGGGCAGTGTTCAGGATAATCACCCAAACAAGTCCTATTGCGTTACGAGTATCGAAATGAGTGACAGCGTTAACATAAGGCTGTGGGTCGATGAGCGCATGAACGCCAGACGCGACAGATAAAATCGTACCGCCTAGAATCAGTTGCCACGTTAATACCTTCCACCAGTGCATGCGATTACCCAGTGACTTGGTAATGCTACTGCCGATAACGATACACATGATTGCAGCGAACATGGCGCCTAAACCTATTGGGTTTAATGCGATTTGACTTGGATTAAACAATATCCACGCCAATGTGATTAATCCAACACCAGACAAGGCTTGAATCAATTGCGGACGCTGTTTCTTTACTACCCAATGGAAGATCATCGCAAACACTGGCACAGAGATCATACCTACACCGGAGATTGCCGAAGGCAACGTCAACGCCATCACGAAGATTAAGCTAAAGAAGGTCGCAATATTGATAAGACCCAATGTGAAAATGATCTGCCATTCGCCTTTTTGAGGCAGTGTCGGTTTTACTACTAGCAATAACAAACCAGCAGGCAACGCACGCAAAGCACCCAATAATAAGGGGGGCCATTCCTGTAGCGTAAATTGCGTCACTGCATAGGTTGTTCCCCAAAAGAACGCGGGAATCATTGCTAATAATATGTTCATATGAAATATCTTTACATTAAGATAATAGTTGTATGAACTGTATACCTAGATCATATGGTTGTAAAGTATCTTTATGTTAAACTAGTTTGAATTAATCAGACTAACAACGGAGCGAGATCGCAAATGGATGCTATCGACCGCGTAGTAGAGCAATGGGCAAAGGAAAAGCCTGAATTAGAAACTGAGCCAATGGCAATGATGGGTCGGATTATGCGTATTGCCAAGTATATGGAGACGCAAGTTGCCGAGCTTCATAAAAAATACGACATGAAGCTGGGTGAGTTTGATGTGCTGGCGACGTTGCGACGTTCTGGAAAGCCTTACCGACTGACGCCATCAGAACTGATTGGGTCGATGATGCTGACATCTGGTGCGATGACCAATCGCCTTGATAAGCTAGAAGCCAAAGGGCTGATCAGCCGTGAACACAGCAAAGAAGATAGACGTAGCGTGAGTGTTCAGCTAACCAAAGATGGTCTTATTCTGATTGACCAAATGATGACAAAGCATGTCGAAACGCAGAAAAAACTGGTTAAGTCATTGTCTGCGAGCCAGAAGAAGAACACCAACCAACTTCTGAAAACATGGTTGAGTGCGTACGAATAATTTTTAGGTGGCTGAGTAGGGTACGACTATGGACAGTATTCAAAATAATACGGAAAAAACAGATATGCTTGAGAAAGTAGAGCGCGTTGTATTAATTAATGGATTGGAATATGAGGTTAGCGGAAATGTTCTTAATCTTAAGCTAGGCAGAGCGGGTGGAAAGGTAAAAATCAAATACGATTACGCGACGAATTCATACGTCTACAACTGTAATGAGTATGCTATTGGTTTTTCCAGTCTCATCTTCTTCGTTCTTTCGTTCAATACTCTGTATCAAGTTGATCACCAAGCATGGTCTGGTTATGTCGCGGGTTTGATGTTCGCTGGAGCAATATTCAATTTGATCCAATTAGTGCTATCTCACGTCCAAATGTTAGACATTAAAGCACAGCTAAGAGAAGTCGGTATCTACCTCAAGTCTGGCGCGTAAGAGCCTTTAGCATCTTGTGTATCGTGAACAACTGAACAACTTAGCCATTTCTGAGTAACGAGTGGTTAAGCCCTGCCATCGGTGGTTATATGTCCAAATAAACAGCGTTAACACTAATTCTTAGTGCTGTTTTTACTTTCCTCTTACACACTTTTATTATATCGAACCTAGTATCAAATTTCTCTTGGTTATACAGGCAAGCTTCTCATTATGAAGAACTTTTTCGATAGCGAGCTCATGCTCTCTAGCTCCTTGAACTTCGTTCTGCTGTCACTTGGACTCACGCTCCTCTTACATATTCCAATTTGGTGTGGATTCAACCTGAGTCGGCGAAAATGGAAGCGTATGGATTATTTATGGCCGTTTTTAGCGGGTATCGGAATGCTTGGTGCCGTGTCTGAGATTAGAGCGAAGGTGGCGGGTGATTGGGTTGAAACCGAACAAACCAGAGCGGTGGCGATTTTAGAATCGGTTCAGCAGTTCTCGTTGGATAAGTTGAGAAGTGATACCTGTACAGGTCAGCCATCTTTAGATAATTACGCTCAGTACCACGACGCGTGTTTGTGGTATTTGAATACGGCGATTACGTTTAAAGATATCGATTTCACTTTGTTACCTAATGCATCGGATTTTACGGTTCCTGCGCCTAGCGTGTCGTTAGTTGAAAGTGATGCGGTGTGGGTGGACGGTATGCTGAGTCAGTATGAAAAGCAGAAAAACCAATATATAAAAACCAGAGAAGCGCAGGTGAAGCAGCCCCTAGAAAGTATCTTTTGGTATGTGAGTCCTTACTTAGTGTGTTTCGCGATTGCACTACGTCTTACTAAGGTGACAGCAGAGCTCAAGTTGGATAAATGCTCATAGTTCACTGAATGTTTGTAGTTCACGGTTCATCGCTATATCAATGGGTAACTCAATAGCTAGGCAAGCGTATAACTTTAGGTAAGCGTATAACTAATAGGATGTGTCTGAATTAGAGATAAAAAAATAGCGTCAGTATTGAATTACTGACGCTATTTTTATGTTGGATCCAACAGTAGCGGAAAGTTGTTTATAAAGGTGGCTACTTAAATTGATATCTAACCGAAAGTTGTAATTGAGGGCCGTAAAGACCGTTGTTTTTGGAAGCAACTGCAAACACGGCTTTATCTGTGGCATGGAACCTGGCTCCAAACGTAAAGATTGAGTGCTCTCCGTTAGAACCCGCAAGCACATGGGCTTCTACTCTCTGAGTGATCCACGCTCGAATACCCGCATTAAATTCGACATAAGCTTTCGTTTCTCCAGCTGCGTATGAGTTTTTGTTGAAATGGAGTAGCAGCTGCGTATTTAAGTCGATCCCTTGAGTTATTGGACCATAAACTTGAGGGCCGATGTACGCATCAAAGTTGCTTTCATCTTCGGCTGTGTTGGTACTAAGGCCGCCCAAAATCGCCAAGCTATCGTTGATGTCGCGTCCACCATCCACGCTTAACCCCATAGGCTTTGCTTGCATCCCAAGTTCTACAAAGTCCGTTGTGAAATTTGCCGCAGATATAGCTTGATGAGAGAAGAGGCATAGCAGTAGAGGTATTACATTTTTAATTTTCATATGACTTACAAAAGATAGTAATAGTGGAGTAAAGCGCTTGGTCATGCTTTATTTATTGTCACGCCAAAGCGATGAAGTTCTTCGAAAGTTAAGTCAAAGAAAATGTGTGTTCTTGTTGTCCATCTTGATTGTGCTGTATAGGGGGGCGATAACCCATCCCTTTGCTTGATGATTGTATATTAAACATAACTGCAATAACCAACAACGATTTTAATTTTTTTTGTATAGCTCTAAGTTCTGGTTCAATTATGGAAATAGTTAATCCTAACTTTCTGAACACAAAAATGGGCAGTTTATCTGCCCATTTTTTATAACTGTAATGAATGACAAACCTTCCCTTAGATCGAGATTCAACTCGATATAGACAGTGCGAACGACAACAAGATTGGTAGGGTAACCACACTTAGGAAGTTACCAAACAACACCATAGACGCGACCTTAGGGGGCTCGACATTGAACCTCTCTGCAAACAGGTAGTTCATCACAGCGGGTGGCAGCATGGTGAACAGTACCATCATTTGTAAGTGCAGCGTCGGCAGCGGGATAAAGAAATAGATGATGGTAAAAGCGATCGCCCCTGTAAACAGCGATTGAGCCGTACACAACAAGCCAACTTTTAATCCGCTCAGCCTCAAGTTGACCATTTGTGAACCCAGCGACAGCAGCATGATAGGAACAGCAGCTTGCCCAAGCAGTGATGTGGCTTCGTAGATCGGATTCCACACGGTAATTCCAGACAGGTTGAGCGTCATCGCTAGTGCAGCCGCTAAGAAAATTGGCATCTTGAGGATCTGTTTGATCGGATTACCGTCGCTCAATAGCGCTAAGCCAACACTAATATGGACACATGCCGATACCACAAATAGTAATACCGCAGGGGCTAGTGCGCTCTCGCCAAAGGTATAGGTGAATAGGGGAATGGCTAGGTTGCCACTATTACGGAACATGTGTGGCGGAGCCCAAGCCTTGAAATTGAGCTTAAAGATCTTACAGATCGGAATCATCAATAAAGCAGGCACTAACACCGCGACCAAAGAAGCGGTTATGAGTGGCAATTGCTCTGTGTCGAGAGGCATGGTGGTCAGCGATGCAAACACTAGCGCAGGGATGCACACATCCATGTTGATGCGATTGATCGGTTTGAAATCGGGCTTTAGCCAACGACCGACCGCAAAGCCAGCACTGGCTAAAGCAAAAACGGGAAACAGAATGCTGATGACCTGTTCGAACATAGAATTCCTTTCTAGGTTTAGTACCTCCATTTAGCGGAGAAACGAATGTTTTAGAGAGCGCTATAGATACGTATGAAATCGAGATGTATAAACATTAACCTATCAACATAATGACTTGGCGTCACCGAAGATCGTTGTCTGTCAGCGGTTAATTTACATTTCTTTGAATGAGGCACAAAAAAGACCAGTGGCATCCGCAACGGGTCTTTAAAGGCTAGATAAATCTGGACGGGTTCTTTAATTAACTATGGTGACTACTAGACGCGATTATCACCACAGCTGTAGGCAACGATCTGGCTGATTTCGCTCAGGCTACGACCTGATTGTTGCTGCCATTCGTTGAAGGCTTTACCCGCTGCCAGTTGTGCTCGCTTGGTGTTACGGCCGCTATCTAGCACATCGGTACTGCGTAGGTGCGCTTCAACATCCGACGACAAGATGAAGGTGTCTTTGCCCATTTGGCGCAGAGTGTAGGCACCAGTATTACCACCTAATCGCTTGCCGTGTTTTTTCAGGTAATCCCACAGATCTGTGATACGTTCTGATGGCCAGTCGGCAACCATTTGCGAGAATGAATCGGCTTCACGCTTGGCATTGTGGATCATGGTGGCATTCGCAGGGATGGTCATCACTTTAGTGAGGTGGCGAATAATGCGCGGGTCTTGCGCTTTTTGTTCCCACATCTCATTTGGCAGAATCAGCATTTTCTCGATGTTGAATTCAAAGAACACCTCTTCAAATTGCGGCCATTTCTTTCTCACCACATTCCACGAAATACCACACTGGAATACTTTCTCAGTAAAGGCGGCTAGCCAACGGTCGTCGGTGATTTGCGATAACTCGGCTTGGGAAAGGGGCGCACGAACAATCTTTTCGAGTTCGGCTGCTCCGCCTTTACGGTGAGCTGCACGTTGATAAATAGTGTCGAATTTTTCTTGGGTCATTGGAGGTTCCAAATTACATCTGTGTATCTTGAGTATGTAGCTAATGCTCAATGATATGGGGTCAAATCTGGCAATTAAAACAAGTCGATTAACTAAATAAGTCTGTTAATTAAAACAATCCTGGTAACTAAAATTAACCTGACAATTAAAATGAACTAGCAGAGCTTTAATTCCATCTGATACAAGGGCCACGTTTTGCCATTGAACTCTTTCACGCTCGGCTCTTTGTCGACTACCTGAAATCCCGCTTTGTCGTAGCAGCGTTTTGCTCCGTGGTTTTGCTTAAATACGGCCAAGGTGATGGTGGTGATATTTGGGATTTCTTTCGCCGCCTCTAAGGCCGTTTCAAGCATCAATTGCCCTAATCCTTTGCCTCGTTGGTTTGGGTGAATCGCGACTCGGCAAAAGCGAAGTTCATTGTCTGACATGCGTTGAAACTCCATAAAGCCAAGCAAGTCATTTAATGCCGATCGTTTAAGAAGACTTGAACGATCTTGCAGTTAGCAGATAATCCC
>NZ_JBFSUD010000067.1:0-24909 GCF_041467175.1 Vibrio sp. 10N.247.310.24 | reverse complement strand
AAACCGGCAACCGTTAATAGCGGTTCTAGGGTTCAAATCCCTATCCCTCCACCACCATTGAAAAGCCCGCTGAGAAATCAGCGGGCTTTTTTCATATTTGTCGTTTAGAAAAACAAAAAAGAGCACTAACGTGCTCTTTATCTGTGACTCAACACTTGCTTGTTTTCACTTATAGATAACTAGTCTTGAAGGTATTTACCTTCAGCTACCTGCCAAAATGCTCTAATCAACGGATTTTCTAACTGCGATCGCTTACAGCACACTCCCAATTCAAACGGCTTGATTGGTTCTATTTTTAAGCGGTCGACTTTATCTCTCACAGGACTGTTGTTGATTACAACGTCTGGCGCAATACCAACCCCACAACCAAGGGCAACCATACTGACGATCGCTTCATGACCAGATACCTGAGCGTAAATATTGGGTTTTATCTTCATCTTTTTGAACCATGCGTTCGCACGTTCTCGTGCAGTACCTGCTTCTGGGATGATAAAAGGTACTTCATTCCAGTTTGGTTTCTCTGATTGCAGCTGCTGGCTAAAACTACTCACACCGGATGGGATGATGACTGACAGTGGTATATCGCTGATGGTTTCGAACTCTAATCTTGAAGGAAGAATGTCTGGCTTCGCTGAGATAGCAATATCTGCTTCATCATTTAAAATCTTGTCGATGGATTGAGCCGGATCGCCTGTAGAGAGCTTAAATTCAATGTACGGATGAATAGCTCTGAATTCGGTTATGAGCTCAGGTAGGTGGCTGTAACTAGCCGTTACCGAGCAAAATATGCGGATTTCACCTTTAAGTTCTTGCTCACCACCTTTCAGGTGAAGATTGTATTGCTGCCACTCTCCAACGATGCTTAATGCTACTGGCAATAGGTGCTTTCCTGCTGGAGTGAGATCAACACTGCGGTTATCTCTGATAAGCAATTCTTGCCCCGTTTCTTCTTCAAGCTTTTGTACCTGACGACTAAGTGCTGAAGGACTGACGTGCATAGCCGCAGCTGTTTTGCTGAAACTCTTGCTATCACATAAATGTATAAATAATTGTAGAGATTTTATGTTCATGTTTTGCGATCGTTTCCATGTTGCATTTATTGCAATAACTAATTGTGAATATATCACTTTCAGCAACGGAGTGTCTGTTTTAGTATGAAGTCATTCGATAGAGAGATATCGACCTTACGGACTTATTTTTAAAGGAGTGCCCTACAATGGCTAACTATTTCAATACATTAAACCTTCGTGAGCAACTAGACCAATTAGGTCGCTGCCGTTTCATGGATCGTGAAGAATTTACGACTGAAGCTGAATACCTTGAAGGTAAGAAGATCGTCATTGTTGGCTGTGGTGCTCAAGGCCTGAACCAAGGTCTAAACATGCGTGATTCTGGTCTAGACGTATCTTACGCTCTACGCCAAGCTGCAATTGATGAGA
This sequence comes from Vibrio sp. 10N.247.310.24, assembly GCF_041467175.1. Lineage (NCBI taxonomy): Bacteria > Pseudomonadati > Pseudomonadota > Gammaproteobacteria > Vibrionales > Vibrionaceae > Vibrio > Vibrio sp. 10N.247.310.24. The sequence continues at coordinate 23,470 of NZ_JBFSUD010000067.1, read as the reverse complement.
AGCGTCAATCATTCAAGAATGCCGACGAAAACGGCTTTGTAGTTGGTAGCTACGAAACGCTAATCCCTCAAGCAGACCTAGTTATTAACCTTACTCCCGACAAGCAACACACTAATGTTGTTGAGACAGTAATGCCTCTAATGAAAGAAGGCGCTGCTCTTGGTTACTCTCATGGTTTCAACGTTGTTGAAGAAGGAATGCAATTACGTGCTGACCTTACCGTTGTAATGGTTGCACCTAAGTGTCCAGGTTCTGAAGTACGTGAAGAGTACAAGCGTGGTTTCGGTGTTCCAACACTGATCGCTGTTCACCCAGAAAATGACCCTAAAGGTGAAGGCTGGGATATCGCTAAAGCTTGGGCTGCAGGTACTGGTGGCCACCGTGCAGGTTGCCTAGAGTCTTCATTCGTAGCTGAAGTTAAATCTGACCTTATGGGTGAGCAAACTATTCTATGTGGCATGCTACAAGCGGGTTCTATCGTATCTTACGAGAAGATGATTGCTGATGGCATCGAACCAGGCTACGCAGGTAAACTTCTACAATACGGTTGGGAAACGATTACTGAAGCACTTAAGTTCGGTGGTGTAACTCACATGATGGACCGTCTATCTAACCCTGCTAAAGTTAAAGCGTTTGAGCTTTCTGAAGAGCTAAAAGACCTAATGCGTCCGCTTTACAACAAGCACATGGATGACATCATCTCTGGTCACTTCTCTAGCACAATGATGGCTGACTGGGCGAACGATGACGTGAACCTACTAGGCTGGCGTGAAGAGACAGGCGAAACAGCATTCGAAAACTACCCAGCTTCTGACGTAGAAATCTCAGAGCAAGAGTACTTCGACAACGGTATCCTAATGGTTGCTATGGTTCGCGCCGGTGTTGAGCTAGCATTCGAAGCAATGACAGCATCTGGCATCATCGATGAGTCGGCTTACTACGAATCTCTACATGAGCTTCCACTAATCGCAAACACAGTTGCTCGTAAGCGTCTTTACGAAATGAACGTTGTAATCTCTGATACTGCTGAGTATGGTAACTACCTATTCGCTAACGTAGCAACACCGCTACTACGTGAGAAGTTCATGCCTTCAGTAGCAACAGACGTAATCGGCCGTGGTCTAGGTGAAACATCTAACCAGGTTGATAACGCTAAACTAATTGAAGTAAACGAAGCTATCCGTAACCACCCTGTAGAGTACATTGGTGAAGAGCTACGTAGCTACATGAGCGACATGAAGCGTATCGCTGTAGGCGGTTAATTTGTCGCTTAGATACTATAAATTTGCAGAAAAAGCGAAGCAGTATCACTAACTTCTTACAGGTTGGAGTTATAAATAAGCAACACAACATCTAATAAAAAGGCTTGGTCGCCGTTGACCAAGCCTTTTTGCTTTTAGTAACAAAGTCTTAAAAATCAATGAAATGAACATTGTTTGTTCAGTCTTCGTCGACTTTCAGTTCTTGATTGATCTTCAGAAATACAAAAGGGTTGGTGCTTTAACACCAACCCTTTCAGTTTTCTTTCTTTACGCTTACTTGTCGGCAATCTTTGCTTCTAAGTCCGCTAGCTTTTGTTCCATTTCAGTCAGCTTTTGGCGAGTGCGCAGTAGTACTTGTGTTTGAACATCAAACTCTTCACGGCTTACAACGTCTAGCTTGTTCAGTTGGCCTTGGATAACCTGGCGAACTTTTTGATCTACATCTGAACCAAGCTCTTTTACTGGTTGAGGCATAGAATCGTGGATCTGCTTAGCAATCTGCTCTAGTTTTTTTGGATCAAACATATCAATTAAAACTCCTGAATATTTACCACTATTCTATTTAATCACACTTGCGATGTCGCCTATGGCGTACAAAAAAAGGCCACCGAAGTAGCCTTTTTATTGTTATTACGACTTAGTGATTACTTATTATCAGCTAATTCTCTGTGCGCTGCTTTTGCTTCATCGACGCGAGCTAGTTTTTCTAGGTCTTTGTCTTCAATAAATACAGGTAGAGGTTTGTGTTTTTCAGCTAAGTAACTGTAAATCACTGGCAGTACAAATAGCGTGAATAGAGTACCAATTGCTAAACCAGCAACGATTACGATACCAATACTGAAACGCTGAGCCGCACCCGCACCACTTGCGTACATCAGTGGGATTAGACCCGCGATCATCGCAGCCGTTGTCATCAGGATTGGACGAAGACGAACCTTCGCTGCTTCCATTACCGCTTCAATACGAGTTTTTTGATTGTGCAGCTGCTCTTCTTTCGCAACCTCACAAATCAAGATACCGTGCTTGGTAATCAGGCCGACTAAGGTGATCAAACCAACTTGCGAGTAGATGTTCATCGTTGCCGCGCCCCAAGCCAGAGCTATTAGGGCACCACAGATCGCCAGTGGTACAGATACCATGATAACCAGTGGGTCTTTCAGTGATTCAAACTGAATCGCCAATACCAAGAAGATGATTGCCAGAGCTAAACCAAAGGTCGCGTAAAGTGCGCTACCTTCTGTTACGTATTGGCGTGCTTCACCCATGTAGTCATGGTTGTAGCCACTTGGAAGCTTATTCGCTGCCGTGTCTTCAAACCACGCAATTGCATCACCCATTGCAGCGCCTGGAGCCGGTACCGCACCAATCGTAGCCGAGTTCAATTGGTTGAAGTGAGGAAGAGAGCGAGGCTCTGCCACAACATCAATCGTAATCAAACTGCCTAGAGGAACGGCGTTACCATCAGCGGCACGTACGTAGTAGTTGTTCATCGATTCAGGGTTTAGACGGAATTTACGTTCAACTTGAGGAATAACCTCGTAAGAACGGCCATTCAAGTCTATACGGTTCACGTAGCCATCAGACATCATGGTACCGAGCGTGATACCGATATCTTGCATGGTCACACCGTATGCGCCCGCTTTATCCTTGTCGATGTTGATCTTCATGGTTGCTGAGTCGTAGTTCAGGTCGAGATCTGAATATACGAACAACGGGTTTGAAGAGACATCAGCCAGAATGTCTGTGGTAATTTGGAACAAGCTTTCAAAACTGTTTGGCGTTGTTATGACAAATTGAATTGGAAGGCCTGAACCAGCACCGGGTAGTTCTGGCATTTGGAATGCAGTTACCGCCATTCCTGGAACATCTTTCACCAAATTACCAACGCGGTTTGCTACGTCTGATTGGCTTGCTTCACGTTCGCTCCAAGGAACCATAGACGCGATACCAAATGCTTGGTTTGCATTTGGCACACCTGTAAATACCTGTGCGTAAGCAACTTCTGGCTGATCAGACAGAATCTGGTTTACGTCGTTCATGGTATTTTGCATGAAGTCTAAGTTTGCATTCGACGGTGCTGTACCCATCAACATGATTACACCTTTATCTTCTGAAGGTGCTAGCTCACTAGGGATGAATTTGAACAACAACGGTAAACTTGCAAATACGATGATAGCAAAACCAATAAATACTGGACGATGTTGCATTACCGCACCAAGCATACGCTCGTAACGGTTAGTCATGCCATCTAGCACGCTATGAACTTTCTGCTCAAACTTGCTTGGCTCAGCGTGAGCTTTCAGCATTTTTGAACACATCATTGGCGAGAGCGTTAGTGCCACAATGCCTGATACGAAAACCGAACCCGCTAGGGTTAATGCAAACTCTTTAAATAGCGAGCCTGTAATACCACCCATCATCGCAATTGGAGCATATACCGCACCTAGCGTTAACGTCATTGCGATAACAGGCACCGCAATTTCGCGGGTACCGATAATCGCTGCACGGAAAGGGGACTCGCCGAGCTTGATATGCCTGTCGACGTTTTCAAGTACTACGATCGCATCATCTACCACTAGACCGATGGCAAGTACCATTGCAAGTAGTGTCATTAGATTCCAAGAGAAACCCATTGCCTGCATTACCATTGCCACACCAATCAAAGACAGTGGGATAGTAATAATAGGGATCAGTACCGCTCGGAATGAACCTAAGAATAAAGTAATTACTATCAATACGATTAATGCCGCTTCAAGGATTGTCTTAATAACTTCTTGAATTGACTCGTTAATCGCAATGGTTGAATCGTACATTACGTTCATTGAGATGTTGCTTGGTAGGTTCTTCTCTAGTTGAGGAAGAAGTTCCAGTACATCAGCAGCGATGTTGATTGGGTTCGCACTTGGCGCCGCATTGATCGCGGCTACAACCGCCTCTTGGCTGTTAGCACTTGCTCGGTAAACATCGTGACTTTTTTCAAGAGAAACCTTCGCGATATCGGATAGGCGAATGATCTCACCTTCTCCGCTTTTCACGACTAGATTCTCTAGTTCTTCAGTGTTTGATACTTGTGTATCGGCACTGCCGTTGTAAAGCACGAACTCACCGGTCGCTTGACCCGTAGCTGATTGGTAGTTGTTAGCGTTCAGTACCGTCATTACATCAGATGCAGTCAGACCAATCGCCGCCATTTTTGATGGGTCTAGCCATACGCGCAGTGCGTATTTCATACCACCATATAGATCAACTTTAGATACACCATTAACCGTAAATAGCTGCGGGTTGATTACACGCTCTAGATAGTCGGTAATTTGGCTCGATACCAATTCGTCACTGGTAAAACCAATGTAGAGTACCGCGGTTGTTGAACCGGTAGACATGGTTACGGTTGGATCTTCAGCCTCTTTAGGTAGCTGAGAACGTACCGAGTTTGTCTTGGCCAGTATGTCAGACAATGCCGCATTCGGGTCGGTGTTCAACTTCATGTTCACGGTAATCGTAGATTTACCTAGCACAGAAGAAGATGTCATATAATCGATGTTATCCGCTTGAGCCACAGCCTGTTCGAGGGGTTGGGTGATAAAGCCTTGGATAAGATCGGCACTTGCACCATAGTAACCAGTTGAGACTGTCACCACGGTATTCGTCATTTCAGGGTATTCACGCACCTGCATTTTGAAGATTGCTTGTAAACCAAGCAGAGCAATCAAAAAGCTGATGGATACCGCTAGAACTGGACGTTTAATAAAAACATCAGTAAAGCGCATTGTGCCTCCAGTTACAGCTTAGGTGTTTCAGATGGTGGAGTGATCGCATCACTTTCAACAACTTTAACTTTGGCGCCGTTACTTAGGCGTACTTGGCCAGAAGTTACAACCGTATCGCCAACTTTAACACCCTCAAGGATGTGTGCAATATCAGCCGTACGCTCACCTACTTTTACAACATGTTGAGCAACACGCTGAACTCCGTCTTCTTCAGTTAAGATGTAAACATTGTCGCCATATAGAGTGAAAGTAATCGCTGTTTGAGGAAGAGTAACTTGGTTCTCTAGCTTAGGCAGAATGATGTTAGCACGAGCGAACATACCGCTACGAAGCTTGCCATCATTGTTTGGAATATCTGCTTGAACTTGGATAAGACCACTTTGGATGCTTACTGCTGGTTCGATTGCACTGATAGAACCTTCAAATGGCTTCTCTGGGTAGGCATCAACAAAGATGTCGATAGCTTGACCCACATGGATGCGAGAGATATCAGTTTGAGAAACCGTGAAGCGCAGGCGCATGACACTGGTATCTTCTAAACGAACGATATCCGTACCTGATTGCAGGTATTGACCTAGGTAAACGTTACGAATGCCCACTTTTCCATCGAAAGGAGCACGAATTTCACGACGTTCGATAGATGCTTTTAGGCTTTCAATATCAGCAGATAGAGAATAGAAGTTTGCTTCTGCTTCATCGTATGCTTCTTTAGAAATAGAACCTTTCTTAAAAAGACCTTGGTAGCGTTTGTATTTTGCTTTTGCCGCAGGCAGGCGAGCTTCAGAGCTCTTTAGATTTGCCTTTTCTACGCCAGAATCAAGACGAACAAGAAGTTGGTCATTTTTAACATCAGTACCAGAACCAAAAGAGATTTGGTCAATAACACCGCTGGTTTCGTTCGCTAGTGTTACACCTTGGTTAGGTTCGATGAAGCCGATAGCTTCGATTACTGGAACCCAGTCGATAGGTTGAACTTCTGTTACCGTTACTGGAAACTCTGGCTCAGGTCGGTTAGCCATAAACTCAGCAATTTTTTGTTGTTTAAACATGTTAAACCCAATAACGCTGCCGAAAAGTAGTACAGCGATGAGTAACATGAAGAAAGTCCACTTTTTCATTCTAGTTAGAACTCCAAATTAGTGTGTAATAATCGCATCCCAACTTGCTTCAATCGCCGCTTCAATGGCTTTTTTATCAAGTTGGTAATATCCAAGAGATTGCTTACGGGCCAGCGTGACACTGACTTCTAAGCTAAGTGCTGCTAAAACAGGGTTTTCTAGAGGCTTAAATACCCCTTGCTCTCTACCTTCAGTAAAGAGTTGATCTATTTTGTGGAACATTTTTCGTTCAATCTCTTTGGTCTCATGGCTGCGAATACAAGGTAAAGAGTCGTATTGAGCTCTATTCTTTAAATTGCAGATGTTTGATCCCGAGAGCTCGAAAATGTTGAGCCACATTTTTCTAAATCGTTCTTTTAGACTCATCGAATCTTCAACGCCTTGCTGAATTAAACCAGCATTCCGTTGAGTGACAGCTAAGCGAACTTGTTGTAATAGTTCTTCTTTGTCTGAGAAGTAGCGATAAATAGTTCCTGCCGCAACTCCTGCTTCTTTAGCTAGTTTATGCATAGAAAGTCCGTGAAAGCCTGATTCAGCAATCAGTTTTTCGGCGGCATCTATAATTTGTTGTCTTTTATCTATCATAGAATAAAAACCAGACAGTGATAATATACTCACTAATGAATGAACGTTCATTCATTATAGCCTAAGACCCATACATAAGTGCAACATAGTTTTTCATATGTGATATAAAATTCTTGCATAAGAGAGCGTAGCATTCGAGGTGTTGCACCATTATTATAGGCGCGCAATTGAATTCGCCCCGATAGACCAAATTGAGAACCAAATGAAACTGAACCCAAGACAAGATGAAGCCGTGAAATATGTATCGGGCCCCTGTTTAGTATTAGCAGGCGCTGGATCTGGTAAAACACGTGTTATCACGAATAAGATTGCTTACTTGGTTCAAGAGTGTGGTTACAAGGCACGCAATATTGCAGCGGTAACTTTTACCAATAAAGCGGCACGCGAGATGAAAGAACGTGTGGGGCAAACTCTGGGTAAAGGTGAATCGAAAGGCCTGATCGTTTCGACTTTTCATACCATGGGCTTAACTATCATTCGTCGTGAATACAAAGCGCTGGGTCTGAAAGCGGGCTTCTCTCTATTTGATGACCAAGACCAGTTGGCGCTATTAAAAGAGCTAACAGAGAGACAGATCGATGGTGATAAGGATCTGCTGCGTGCTTTAATGAGCACCATTTCGAATTGGAAGAATGACATGCTGACGCCAGATCAGGCGAAAGCTCGAGCTCAAGGCGAACAAGAGCAGTTGTTTGCATTCTGTTTTGAGATGTACCAGAAACAGATGAAGGCATACAACGCGCTCGATTTTGATGATCTGATTGCGATGCCAGTATTACTTCTGAAAACCAATCAAGAAGTGCGTGAGCGCTGGCAGTCTCGTATTCGCTATTTACTTGTCGATGAGTATCAAGATACCAACACCAGCCAATATGAATTGGTGCGTCTGCTTGTGGGAGAGCGTGGTCGTTTGACGGTCGTAGGTGACGATGACCAATCTATTTACTCATGGCGTGGTGCAAAACCGCAAAACTTGGTGCTGTTAGGTGAGGACTACCCTAACTTACGCTTGATCAAATTAGAGCAGAACTACCGCTCAACGAGTCGAATTTTGCGTGCAGCGAATATCTTGATCGCTAATAACCCACACGTTTATGAAAAGTCACTGTTCTCTGAGATCCCGGACGGTGAAAAGCTCAAGGTACTGAATGCTAAGAATGAAGAGCATGAAGCAGAGCGTATTACAGGTGAGATCATCGCTCACAAGTTTTTGAATCGCACAGAATATAAAGATTACGCAGTGCTGTACCGTGGTAACCACCAATCTCGCTTGATTGAAAAAGCGTTGATGCAGAACCGTGTGCCTTACAAAATTTCTGGCGGTACCTCTTTCTTCGCTAGAGCTGAGATTAAAGACATCATGGCTTACCTCCGCGTGTTGGTGAACCCTGATGATGACAACGCGTTTCTACGTATTGTAAACACACCACGTCGTGAGATTGGCCCGGTGACGCTTGAGAAGTTAGGCAGCTACGCCAACATGCGTGGCAAGAGCTTGTTTGAAGCGAGCTTTGAGATGGGTTTAGAGCAAACTTTGACTGGTCGTGGTTTAGAAAACCTGCGCCGTTTCAGCGATTGGATTGTTCGTATTTCTGATAATGCTGAACGTGGCAATACCGTTGAGGCTGTTCGCTCTTTGGTTCGTGATATTAACTATGAAGATTGGTTGTACGAAACCTCGGCAAGCCCGAAGGCTGCAGAGATGAGAATGAAGAACGTTTCTGATCTTTATAGTTGGATCGTTGCTGACCTTGAGGGTGACAACTACGACAAAGAAGAGAAGACCCTACGAGAAGTGGTTCAACGTTTAACGCTACGTGACATGATGGAGCGTGGTGAAGATGATGACGATGCAGACCAAGTTCAATTAATGACATTGCACGCATCGAAAGGCCTAGAGTTTCCGTATGTGTTCCTGATGGGAGCCGAAGAGGGTATCTTGCCACACCAAACCAGTGTCGATGAAGGTAACGTAGAAGAAGAACGTCGTCTTATGTATGTAGGGATTACTCGCGCGCAGAAAGAGCTGACCTTCACTAAATGTCGTGAACGTCGTCAGTATGGCGAATTGATAAAGCCAACACAAAGCCGATTCCTCGATGAACTGCCGCATGAAGATGTGGAGTGGGAAAGTGTTAAGAAACCACAATCCGCTGAAGAAAGAATGGAAAAAGGACAGGCACACATTGCTAACATTCGAGCGATGTTCAACAAGAAGTAATTCCTTGCTTTCATCGCGTTATATAAAAGCCAATAAAAAAGGTGACCATGAGGTCACCTTTTTTGAATCTGGCATTTTTAATTACAGATCGGTAAATTACAGACCAGCAATCATGTGCTCGATAGCATCTTTGATTTCATCATCTGAACAGTCCATACATGAACCTTTCGCTGGCATAGCATTGAAGCCGTTGATTGCGTGGTCAGCTAGAATGTCGCGACCTTGGGCAATACGAGGACCCCAGTCACCAGCGTCACCTGTTTTAGGTGCGCCACTTACGCCAGATGCGTGACAAGCGATACAAAAGGTACCGTAAACTGCTGCGCCATCACGAGGGCCTGTTGGTTCTGCGGCTACTGGCTCGCTGCCGACTAGGTAAACTTGGCCAACTGGTTTGATGCGTTCAGCAATAGCATCTTGCTCTGCTTCGCTTAGGCCTGAAGCCATAGCGCCAGTTGAAAAGGTTAAAACTGCGATGACAACGCTTAAAATTCGACGAGACATATCCATTAAACTCACTTTACATTCCCAAGGTAAGTACATGCTTACCAATTTATAGTGTTGGAAGGGTGTTTTGGCTTTATCAGCAAAGAGCAACTGTTAAACCAATGTAAATAATGGGTGATTATATCCCGATAAGTTGTTGCAATAAACAACAACTTATAAGCTGCGGTGGGTTGTAGTACTCAAATAAGGGGTTTATCACATATTAACTGTCGAAAAAGAGACCAAACAGAAAAAAAAGTTAAAAAAGTACTAGACGGCATAAGGTGATATACGTATTATTCCACTCCGCCGACAGGGCATGCGCCTGTAGCTCAGCTGGATAGAGCGTTGGCCTCCGGAGCCAAAGGCCGAAGGTTCGAATCCTTTCAGGCGCGCCATCCGGTCTCTTACTTAGGTAAGTGAGAATTGGCAAAAAGAAATAATGGTGGCTATAGCTCAGTTGGTAGAGCCCTGGATTGTGATTCCGGTGGTCGCGAGTTCGAATCTCGTTAGCCACCCCATTCTTTCTTTACAAAATATCGGTAGCTTCGGCTTCCAGTGTTGATTCATTATTCCCAAGAGTCGATACGAAATTAGTCGGTGAATAGCGCAGCTTGGTAGCGCATCTGGTTTGGGACCAGAGGGTCGGGGGTTCGAATCCCTCTTCACCGACCACTATTTCAATAATCGCTTTTTAAGCGGTTATATAAAAGATTAGTGGTGGCTATAGCTCAGTTGGTAGAGCCCTGGATTGTGATTCCGGTGGTCGCGAGTTCGAATCTCGTTAGCCACCCCATTAATTTTGGTAACTTCATTGAAGTTCCCTGTTTGAGAAATCAAACGAAACGTCTCGGTGAATAGCGCAGCTTGGTAGCGCATCTGGTTTGGGACCAGAGGGTCGGGGGTTCGAATCCCTCTTCACCGACCACCTTAAGAAGCCCTAGTCGAAAGACTAGGGCTTTTTTGCATCTGAAATTTAGATAACTTGAACAGAGTGGGGGTTCGCCTGATGTTCAAAGAATGTCTCTTCACTGACCGCCTTTAAGAAAGCTCATCAGAAATGATGAGCTTTTTTTTATCTGTAGATCACTAGATTGGAACCCAAGTGGGGTTCGCCTGATGTTCAAAGGATGTCTCTTCACCGACCACCTTTAAGAAAGCTCATCAGAAATGATGAGCTTTTTTTTCATCTGTAGATCACTAGATTGGAACCCAAATGGGGTTCGCCTGATGTTCAAAGGATGTCTCTTCACTGGCCACCTTAAGAAGCCTCAACTAGCCGTCCGTGTCAGGAATGACGGGGCTTTTTTACATCTCTCATTTCAGTAATCCTCAATTTTTAATGCTGGGACCTCAACCGCTTCGATATCTTGCCTGATGTCACCTCCGTAAATCTCCCCCTCCATATAACAAGGCAGGCTTTTACCCTTTATCTCCATTATGGTGCTTATACGGAGCAGTTTGCTTTATCAAATGTGCAGATCGATATCTAATTTTATATAAAACTCACCACCAATCATTCGACAAATTAATAGGTTTGGTCTAAGGATTTTTATGAAAAGTGAAATTTGACGTTAAATATGTTCTCTAAGGCCTGTATTTGACAGATTTCTTCGAATCTTGTTGTTTAAAAAATCCTTTGATTTATTAAATCTTTCGTTTTTCTTGTTTGTATTTATCAAAAAAATCATATGGTTGAATATGTTGTTGGGTTGGTTTTATCTGGTTATTTTATTTGCTTAAATTGGTAAAGTTAGCGTTTGTTTCTATAGTGTTAATTGTTTTTTGGAATAATTATTTGATCTTGGTGATTGATGGGGATATGTGCTTTGAATGATATGTTTAACTCTACAAGTACGCAGTAGTAAGGGGTTTGTGAGTATTTATTATTGGAAATATAATGCTGGGTTTCATTGCTATATGCTATTCGAGTGAATACTTATGTGGTATTTTTACTTGCTAAGCGTTTAATGTCGACTTTTTATCCTATTTTTGTTGCTTTTCTGTGAATTATTTGCCAAATTGTCAACCGTATAAAATATCAGAACAATATTCTGGTAAGAATGGATTCAATTTTGCAGACAGGGCAGAAAGCTGCCAAAGCAGTAGAGGTCTGGTAATGTCACTTTTAGAAGTAAAAAATCTTCGTATCGAATACCCATCTCGTCATGGAGTTCACGCCGCAGTGAAATCACTTTCGTTCAACATTGAACGTGGTGAGATTGTTGGCGTTGTAGGCGAGTCTGGTGCAGGCAAATCAACAGTAGGTAATGCTGTGATCGATTTGCTGAGCCCTCCTGGTCGCATTGCTAGCGGCGAGGTATTTCTGGACGGTGAAAAAGTTTCAGGCTTATCTCCTGAACAGATGCGTTCTGTTCGCGGCTCAAAGATTGGTTTTATCTTCCAAGATCCAATGACTTCTCTTAACCCTCTATTCACAGTAGAACAGCAGTTAAAAGAGACGATTCATGCCAACATGAAGGTTTCGGATCAAGAAGCCTACCAGCGCTCATTAGATTTGATGAACCAAGTTGGTATTCCGCAACCAGAAAACCGTTTAAAGCAGTACCCACACCAATTCTCTGGCGGTATGCGTCAGCGTGTTGTTATCGCGATAGCATTGGCAGGTGAACCTGACTTAATCATCGCAGATGAACCAACAACCGCACTGGATGTTTCTATTCAAGATCAGATCTTGGGTTTGATTCGCGACCTATGTATTAAGAAGAATGTAGGTTGTATGTTGGTCACACACGATATGGGTGTGGTATCTAATGTTACCGATCGCGTGGCCGTTATGTATCGTGGTGATTTGGTTGAGTTTGGTCCGACGGCGAAAGTCCTTGGTACTCCTGAACACCCTTACACGCACAGTCTTATCTCCGCGGTTCCGCGTTCAGATCGTAAACTTGATCGTTTTCCTCTTGTGAGCTACATCGAAGAAGCACATGAGATGGAACCACTTGATGTGAAAAACCACTGGTTAGGTCAAAGCCAAGACCACCGTGATTACACTGGTCCACTGTTGAATGTTGAAAACGTAAACTTGCGCTTTACTACCAAGGATTCTTTCTTTGAGAGTCGTCGTGAGTACGTTCAGGCGTCAAACAACGTGAGCTTTGAAGTACACGAAGGTGAAACTTTTGGTCTTGTTGGTGAATCTGGTTCGGGTAAATCAACGATTGCTCGTGTGATTGCTGGTTTGTACGCACCTAACTCAGGTAAGGTAACGTTTGAAGGCGTTGATCTTACGGGACTTAAATCTGAAAAAGAACGTCGCCCAATGCGTCGTCAAATGCAGATGGTTTTCCAAAACCCTTATACATCAATGAACCCTCGAATGAAGATATTCGACATCATTGCTGAGCCGATCCGATTCCATAAACTGACGCGTAACGAGAATGAAACTCGTCAGATCGTTAACGACCTGCTAGAGCACGTTGGTTTAGGCAAGATGGCTGGGGTTAAATACCCACACGAATTCTCAGGTGGCCAACGTCAGCGTATTTCTATCGCTCGCGCCTTGGCAACTCGTCCACGTCTTTTGATTTGTGATGAACCTACCTCGGCGCTGGATGTGTCGGTTCAGGCTCAGATCCTTAACCTATTAAAAGATTTACAAGACGAGCTCAACCTAACCATGCTGTTCATCAGTCACGATTTACCGGTTATTCGCCAAATGTGTGATCGTGTTGGTGTGATGCAAATGGGAGAACTATTGGAAGTAGCGCCAACTGAGCAGCTATTCCAATCGCCTCAGCATGAATACAGCAAACACCTAATTTCTTTAATGCCTGAATTTACAGGTTTAAGAGAAGAAAAAGCAGTGGCACAAGCCGCGGTATAAAAATCAGCAGGCTGGAGTTTAGCTTGCTAAAAACAATAAACAGACGCAAATACAACAACTAGGGATCTGGATTCCCGCATGAAGGAGTTATGCAATGAAAACCATGAAAAGCAAATTAGCAGTAGCTTTAATGGCAGCTGGCCTAAGCTTTAGTGCAGCAGCAGCAGATATTACCGTTGGCTACGCAGCTGACCCGGTATCACTTGACCCGCACGAGCAGCTGTCTGGTGGCACACTGCAAATGTCTCACATGGTGTTTGACCCTCTAGTACGTTTCACTCAAGAGATGGATTTTGAAGGCCGCCTAGCATCTAGCTGGGAGCGTGTTGATGAAACGACTTTCCGCTTTAACTTACGTAAAGGCGTGAAATTCCACTCTGGTAACGAACTGACTGCTGATGATGTTGTGTGGACTTTTGAACGTCTACAAGCTTCTCCAGACTTTAAGTCTATCTTCACGCCATACGAAAAAATGGTAAAAGTGGATGACTACACAGTTGAGCTAGTATCAAAAGCGGCTTACCCACTAGTACTACAAACAGCAACCTACATCTTCCCAATGGACAGCAAGTTCTACTCTGGTCAAACAGCGGAAGGTAATGACAAATCTGAGCTAGTTAAGCACGGTAACTCGTTTGCTTCGACTAACGTTTCTGGTACTGGTCCATTTATCGTAACGCAGCGTGAGCAAGGCGTTAAAGTAACGTTCGAGCGTTTCAACGATTACTGGGACACAGAAACTGAAGGTAACGTAGACAAGCTAACACTTGTGCCAATCAAAGAAGATGCAACGCGTGTAGCAGCACTTCTTTCTGGCGACGTGGATATGATTCACCCTGTTGCGCCAAACGATCACAAGCGTGTTAAAAAAGCTAAGAACATCGATCTAGTAACGCTACCTGGTACTCGTATCATTACGTTCCAAATGAACCAAAACAGCAACGAAGCACTGAAAGATGTGCGCGTTCGTCAAGCAATCGTTCATGCGATTAACAATGAAGGTATTGTTAAGAAAATCATGAAAGGTTTCGCGACCGCTGCTGGTCAGCAGAGCCCAACAGGCTACGCGGGTCACAACGAAGATCTAGTTCCTCGTTACGATCTGAAAAAAGCGAAAGAGCTGATGAAAGAAGCGGGCTACGAAGATGGCTTTACACTAACTATGGCAGCGCCTAACAACCGTTACGTGAACGATGCGAAAGTTGCGCAAGCGTCTGCGGCAATGCTGTCTAAGATTGGTATCAAAGTTGATCTTAAGACAATGCCTAAAGCACAGTACTGGCCAGAATTTGACCTATGTTCAGCAGACATGATGATGATCGGCTGGCACTCAGATACTGAAGATTCAGCTAACTTCAACGAGTTCTTAACAATGACTCGCAACGAAGAGACTGGCCGTGGTCAATACAACTGTTCTGGCTACTCAAACCCAGAAATGGATGCGATTGTAGAAGCTTCTAACACTGAAACTGACCCAGTTAAGCGTTCTAAGATGCTGAAAGGCGTTGAAGCAACACTTTACAACGATGCAGTCTTCGTTCCTCTACACTGGCAGAGTGAAGCGTGGGGCGCGAAATCTAACGTAGGTGCAGCAGACGTAGTAAACCCAATGGTTATGCCTTACTTCGGCGACCTAGTTGTAAAATAATCTAGCTTGCTAGAATCGAGAGCCTGAAGCTTTCAGGCTCTCAATATTATTAAGATATAGATTTAAGTTTCGGTATTTGGTCTTCCTTCAGTCTGGCTAAATACCTTTTTTAAGACTGAATTTTTTGTTGTCTAGTCGCGGATTTCGATTAGATAGTCATGGATAGATAAGGGGCAAGGAATGGTTACGTTTCTGGTCAAGCGCCTGTTTCAGGCACTGATAGTGATGTTTGTGATCAGTTTGGTGGCGTTTGCCATTCAGGATAACCTGGGCGACCCGTTACGTGAGTTAGTCGGTCAATCTGTTTCAGAGGCGGAGCGTCAAGCGCTACGCGATGAACTCGGCTTAAATGATCCCTTCGTTACAAAATACTCTCGCTTTGTAGGCGCAGCTCTACAGGGTGATCTTGGTACTTCATACTTCTTTAAGCGACCTGCAGTTGATGTGATTCTAGATAAACTAGTGGCAACTCTGGAGCTGGTATTTGGTGCTTCTTTAATTATTGTTTGTATGTCGATCCCACTCGGCGTTTACTCTGCGATTCACCCAAAAAGCTTTTTTACCAAATTGATTATGGCAGGCAGTAGTGTCGGTATCTCGGTTCCTGTTTTCTTAACTGCAATCATGCTGATGTATGTGTTCTCTATCGAGCTCGGTTGGCTGCCGTCATTTGGACGTGGTGATACGGCCAACTGGTTTGGTTGGGAGTCTGGCTTCTTAACGCTAGATGGCCTTGCACACTTAGTACTTCCGAGTATTGCTCTGGCATCTATCATGCTGCCGCTGTTTATTCGTCTAGTTCGTTCTGAAATGTTAGAAGTTCTAAGTTCTGAATACATTAAGTTTGGTAAAGCGAAAGGCCTAGCGCTAAACAAAATCTATTACCAACATGCATTGAAAAACACCATGCTACCGGTACTTACCGTTGGTGGTGTTCAGATTGGTACTATGGTGGCTTACACCATTCTTACGGAAACTGTTTTCCAGTGGCCAGGTACAGGCTTCTTATTCTTAGAAGCAATCAACCGTGTAGATACACCACTGATTACTGCATACGTTATTTTTGTTGGTCTTATTTTCGTCGTGACTAACACGATTGTTGATTTGCTTTACGGTGTTATCAACCCAACCGTTAACATCACAGGGAAAGGAGCATAATCATGGAACAGACATCGACAGTGCCGTCTCGCTGGGAACGTTTTAAGCAATCTGACATTGTGTATTACTTCTTACGCGACAAAGTGGCAATGGTGAGCTTCGCCATTTTCTCAATCTTCTTGGTGATGGCTCTAGCTGCACCTATCCTAGCGCCAACAGACCCGTACGACGTGACATCGATTGATATCATGGACTCAGAACTTCCACCATCATGGATGGAAGACGGCGAAGAACGCTTCTTGCTAGGAACGGATGAGCAAGGCCGTGATATTTTATCGACTATGCTTTACGGTTCTCGTTTATCACTGACCATTGGTTTCTTAGCGGTAGGTCTACAACTGACGCTTGGTATCATCATTGGCTTGTCTGCAGGTTACTTCGGTGGCCGTATTGATAGCTTCTTGATGCGCTTCGCTGATGTTCAGCTTTCGTTCTCAACCATGATGGTTGCGATCATTGTCTCGGCCATCTTTAAGGCAAGTTTCGGTAGTGACTTCTATGCACAATACGCTGTGGTGATGCTGGTGGTGATCATTGGTATCGCAGAATGGCCGCAGTATGCGCGTACTATTCGTGCATCAGTATTAGCAGAGAAGAAGAAAGAGTACGTAGAAGCGGCACGTGTGATGGGCTTTAGAGCACCTCGTATCATGTTCCGTCATATCCTGCCTAACTGTTTATCACCGATTTTGGTTATCTCTACAGTACAGGTGGCAAATGCCATCATGTCAGAAGCGGCACTTTCTTTCCTAGGTTTAGGCCTTCCAGTCGACCAACCCTCACTGGGTGCTCTGATTAGTACTGGTTTTAACTACATCTTCTCAGGAGCATGGTGGATCACTGCATTCCCAGGTGTGCTTTTGGTGACATTGGTTCTAGTTATCAACCTACTAGGCGACTGGTTACGTGACGTGTTTAACCCGAAAATCTATAAAGGGTGATAGTTCAGTTTGATTTTTAGTAAAAAAAATCACTAAACTAAGAGTCGTAAGCAATTACGGCTCTTTTTTTGCTTAATGAATTTGGAACTTAGTACCATTGATAGAGTCAATAGTACTTAAAATGGAATTCATGTTTTATCGACATTTGTTCGGTAATAATTAACCCCTAGAGGGTTTAAGTGGTGGTTATGAAGTTGACAATGAATGTTGTATGTCGTGCTGTGGTTAGAAATTATCGTATGGGGCTTATTGCTGCATCCCTGTTGGTATCAAGCCAAGTTAATGCCGAATCGGTTCTATGCGATGCGACTCAGGCAAGCACCAATCAGTTACCACAGCTAGAACAATCATGTCCGATTGGTAAAGGTGTTTGGGGCAGTAAAGCGCCTAAACATCATTCAGATAATGAGCTGTTTTGGGTTCAATGTGGTTTGTTGAATAAGCCTTTGTCACTGAGCAAAGCAAAGCCATTGTATGAGAAGATTTCAACTAACGTATGGATGAAGCCCGAAGGTGGAGACTATCGCTGCCTAATTGGTCCTTATTCTACTTTCTCTGATGCGAGAAAAGACTTAGCTCAGGTACGTAAGGTTTCTGGCTATGGCGAAGCCTTTATTCGTATGGTTGATAAATCGAAGACCTCTTCTTCACAACCAGTCGTGACCAAAGCAATGAAGTCAAAAACGGCAGAGCCAAAAACGGTTAAGCATCAAGCCCCAGTTAAGGCTAAAGTAGCAGCGAAACCAGCGCCGAAGCCGATAGCAGCTGCTCAAAAAGCTGCAGTCGCGAGTGCTGCTGCCATTCAAGCTTTCCCTAGTCATGGTGCAAATTCAGACAATGATCTGAACATTGAAATACGCATGACAGCGAGTGTTGCGGGGAGTAAATATGCGATTCCTTATCTTTTAGGTGATGAACAACAGTTTTATATGGAGCAAGGTAAACCTTGGAGCCGACTCGATTACGACAGTGCCGAATTAGTATGTGATAAGATTAATATGACGCTGTTGAGTGAAAAGCAGTGGCAAAGTCTCTTAGGGTCGAAGGTCATGGAAAATCAGAATTGGCCAATGCATCTACCTTATTGGGGAGCGGATAAAAAAGGCCTGTTTACTAACGGTAACGTAAACCAGCTTAAAGGCTCCTCACTACTTAATGTGATGTGTGTGAAATAACGAAGACGTGCGTAATACCAAATAAGCCTCAGCCATTGCTGGGGCTTTGTTGTTTATACGCCTTTCTTTTCAATATCAGGTCTATTTCCGGATACTCGGATTTTCAATACAAATTTGATTGAAAATTGTTCAAATAGAGCGGTTGGTGCGTAGAAAACCATAACTCAAGCAATAAGGTGATTGAGATTATGAGTTTGAAGAAACGATTAGAAGACGTAGCCCCGCGTTTTGAAGCCGGAGGTAAATACGAAAAGCTTTACCCTGTCTATGAGGCGTTTGCCACCATCTTTTATACGCCCGGCAACGTAAACCGAGGCTTGACCCATGTTCGAGATAGTATCGATCTCAAGCGAATTATGATTCTGGTGTGGCTGGCGACTTTCCCTGCCATGTTCTGGGGCATGTATAACGTCGGGCACCAGAGTGTCTCGGCACTTACATCCAGTTATCAACTTAACGAACTTACCTCGGTTATTGAAAGCAGCTGGCGCTTGTCTTGGGCATTTGGTGATGCGCAGTCATTGATGGCAAGTGGCTGGGCAAACCAGATGTTGCTTGGTGCACTCTATTTTCTACCCGTTTATGCCACGGTGTTTGTTGTGGGTGGTTTCTGGGAGGTCTTGTTTGCAGTCGTTCGCAAGCACGAAGTTAATGAAGGCTTCTTTGTCAGCTCGGTGCTGTTTGCACTAATCCTCCCGCCAACCATTCCGCTCTGGCAAGCCGCATTAGGTATCACTTTTGGTATCGTTGTCGCCAAAGAGCTGTTCGGTGGTACAGGACGAAACTTCCTTAACCCTGCACTAGCAGGCCGCGCGTTTCTCTACTTCGCTTATCCAGCCAACATGTCGGGTGGACTTGTGTGGGTTGCCGCTGACGGCTATTCAGGCGCGACACCACTGAGTCAATGGCATGAGGGTGGCAGTACTTCGCTTATCAATAATATGACTGGCGAGGCGATCACCTGGATGGATGCGTTTATCGGTAATATACCGGGCTCGATGGGTGAGGTGTCGTCACTGCTTATCATGTTGACGGGTCTGATTCTGATTGCCATGAAGATCGCCTCTTGGCGTATTGTTGCGGGCGTGATTATTGGCCTTGTGGCGACCTCTAGTTTGATGAATTGGATCGGATCCGAAACCAACTCGATGTTTTCTATGCCGTTCTACTGGCACTTTGTGTTGGGTGGCGTTGCCTTTGGTACTTTCTTTATGGCGACCGACCCAGTTTCTGCCGCTTTTACCAATCAGAGTAAATGGGCTTACGGGATTCTTATCGGTGTGATGACGGTTGGTATTCGCGTGCTCAACCCTGCTTATCCAGAGGGCATCATGCTGGCTATCTTGTTCGCCAACCTCTTCGCCCCACTGTTCGATTTTATTGTGAAAGAGCAAAACATCAAACGCAGACAGAAGCGGACATTGCGTTGATTTAAATGAATAAGAGGAAAAGTGATTCCCATAAGAAAGGCTTACATTGATGTAAGCCTTTTAATTTTTATCGCGATTGATTTGAAGTTGATTTAACTCCACTTCAAATCAATCTCGAACGGTTGGGTGTGGCCACAATGCTCACCACACATTTCGTCGTAGGCACTGTTGTGAACCAGCATTGCCGACGCCACGCCTTGGTCGCTAAAGTGGTCGCGTGCTTGGTTAACACTCAAAAACTTCATTGGGTGCTGGTGGTCGTCTTTGATTAACTGTTTTTGCTCGTCAATGATTTGGTAAGCCAAGTAGATCCCGCCTTCAAATGATTCAATTAGTAGATTCATCACAAACTCCATTGCTGTTCTAGATAAGTTTTGGTTTTTGTATCTACGTTGATGGTTGTTTGAAGGTTCATGTGCGCTAGAAATGAAAAAACCAAAAGCACAGCTTCTGGTTTATCTAGTTGTCATCGGATCAACAGCGAGGTCGATTAATTTTTGTTGCAACGCCAAAGCTTTGAATCATTTCGTCAACTCATATTATCTTCATCTCACAAGACGCGAAATTAAAGTGAAATCCCGTAAATTTAATTTCAATAGGTTTGGGTTTGGTAGGCGTTTATTTTCCTCGTTAACCAGAAGCGAGAAAATTTTAAGTCTTTTTCAATTAAGCTATCGCTGCAGGTTAGAAGTTGGCTAATTTCTTGAGTTTGAAGACCCATAAGGTATTTCAACTTGAACGCTTTTGATTGTCTTGGGTAGTTTAGAGTGAAGTGATCAACCGCTTTATCCATAATGATTAGTTGTTCGAAATGCACTTGTTCTGGATGGTTCATGGATGCAGGTTGTTGGCGTTTTTGTGCCTGTTGACGTCGAGCATTATCGATGAGTATTTGTCGCATTATTTTTGTTGCCAGCAATAAAAAATCGCGAGTGTTTTTTATTGATTGAGTGTCAGCAGAAGAGAGCTTGAGGTAAGCATCGTGAACCAAAGCCGTTGTATTATTGATACTATTCCAAGATACCCAACAGCTTTGTTCATGCTTGGTTGTACTCCGTTTTCGCTCCTGTTGGGCGAGTGTGTAAAGGTGTGAGTAAGCGAAATGATAGAGTTTTTGTTCAGCCCCTTTATAGCCTGCTTTCCAATCGCTCACGATCGATTCGATGTCGGTTAGTTGGTTACTCATATTTAGCAGTTTCCTTTTTTTGATTCTGAGCGAACAGCCTGCGGGGTGATTATTTGTAATAGCTTCGCCTTTGTTTTTGTTGGTATGTCTGGGTCTCCTAAAACAGCGTTGTGCGTATGCTTGAGTACCGCATTAATTGATGCTTTCGTTTTATGGCTTTCTTTTATTTGAGAAAGTGTCCGGACAAATTGTTTTGTGACTCTCTCTGATGCTCGTTTTTCTATTTGAAGCTGTTGGCTTTTTTTAATTAAAGGCGCGTAGAGCCCTACACCGCATGAGATAAGTACTGCAGACAAAGCACATTGAATTGGATGGCGCTGGCATAGTTTCAGGGCGGAGTAGAATGGTTGATCTTGATGTGCTGTGATCGGACGACAAGCGAGCAGCTGCTTAATGTCACTGTATAATTCATTGGTACTCGAATAGCGCAGTAAGGCGTGGCGTCGTGTTGCCTTTTTAATTATGCAGCGGAGGTCACCCTGACTTATCGGTAGTTTAGGAAACATGAAAGTTAAGATCTTTCCTAGAGCGTAAATATCACATTGGACAGTGGGTGGGCTTCCGTTGATTTGCTCTGGGCTAGCGTAGTCATGGCTGTAGGCATTGATTGTGATTGGGAAAGCAGACAATTGGTCACTGATTCCTCTCATTAAATTAAAGTCGAGTATCTTCGGGTGACCTTCACAATCGATTAATATATTTTCTGGCTTTAAATCGGTATGCAGAACTTGGTGTTTGTGTGCGTGTGAGATAGCAGCGCATATCTTTAAAAATAGATTGAGCTTCTTTGTTTTGTTTAATGCATACGTAGCAAGGTATTCACTAAGGGTGCAACCTTTTATGTGTTCCATTACGATATAAACAGAACCTTCATGCGTCCCTCCATCCATCACTTTGGTTATATATGGATGGTTCAACGTCGCAAGTGCTTGGGCTTCATGAAATAAGTATTCTTTATCTATGAGGTGAGACAGTGTTGGCTGAATGAGTTTTATGGCAAGATTTTGATGAAA
This sequence comes from Vibrio sp. 10N.247.310.24, assembly GCF_041467175.1. Lineage (NCBI taxonomy): Bacteria > Pseudomonadati > Pseudomonadota > Gammaproteobacteria > Vibrionales > Vibrionaceae > Vibrio > Vibrio sp. 10N.247.310.24. The sequence continues at coordinate 1,633 of NZ_JBFSUD010000067.1, read as the reverse complement.
TGTCTTGTCCACTCGAGTCGCCGCATAGACAACACCAATACCTCCACGACCTATTTCGTAAGACAGGTGGTACTTATCAATGTATGTATCAGAATAAGTCGCTTTTTTGTTTGTAGCTTGGAGGGCGCCTACACCAAATATATGTGTAATAGGCTCTAGCTCTGAGGTGCAGATAAAGGGATAAATCTTGTCATATAGATCGACTTGGTGTGCTTTTAATTCTTTTAGGTATTTTGTTTTTTCTGCCTCAGATAGATCCAATAATTGATAAAAAAGATCGGTGATGCGGGTGTTGGCTACTGACATTATCACTTGTTCAAGAATTACTATGAACGGGATTCTATAAGCACGAACTATAGATTTTGCTGAGATTTGACAATCTTTTATAATTTTTTACATATCAGTACGTTGTGCGTTCTTTTTTTGTTCAAGCTGGTTAATAAAAAGCAGGCCTAAGCCTGCTTCTTTCTTCAATCTTATGATTTGCGATTAACGCATCGTCACAAACTACCAACACAGGTGGATTCAGTAATAAATCTGGAAAGGTAAAAAGGAAAAGGTATTAGAGCCTCTTCCAGAAAAATCGACTTTTGGAACTAATTTTCCTAAAAAGTGAGATTCACTATATCAGTTTCCAGAAATTGCACTACGTCTTAAATCCCCAATTCGGAGTGAAAGTATTGCAACGTGCAGAAAATGAATCGCCTGTCTGTTGTGCTAGTACCTTTCTTCACACATTCAAGATAAGCAGATACATACATTTCAAATTCAGCTTGAATCTTATCTTTATTCAATTGAATTTTATCAAACTCTTTCTGCTCTCTGAGCTTGAAAGCTGTTGATTCTATGTCATCCTGTTCAACGATAAGCGCTTTAGAATAATCAAGACCATTCCAGATCAGCTTTTTTCCACGTTTCATGGAAATAGTTTTGAACCCATTGTTGTGATTCATATTACTGCGTAAAGGTATCGCATAGGTAAGGGTGTTGATGGTAATCGATACAATGCCATAACCACGGTTCTTTTCTAGCACTTGTGGTCTATCTTTAGACAGTTTGTCATAGGAGTCTTGTTTTAATGTTCTTATATCCATCGTTTTCCTTTACATACAAAAAAGCCCCAATAAAGGGGCTTTTTCATGTAGATTAATCCAATGAGGTTGATACTATTTCATGTGGGGATGCCTCTACCGCCACTAATCCAATGAGGTTGATACTGTTTTATAAGGGGATACCTCTACCGCCTTTCATCTACAACTTGATCATAGTTCTTTTGGGCATGACTTACAAGACTATTTGGCAAGAAATCGACAAACGTATTGTTAATCTTTATTCAACATGACGACTATTATTAAGCAGCAGCCAAGTGAGCTTAGTGCTCTCTAAGTACCAATGCAATACTTTATTTTGGATGATTTTTACTCTAATTGAGCTAATGAAGTTGCCTTCGAATTACTAACATTTGCTCTGACCCCATTAGATGAAGGTGTTAGATTAATAATTGAGACATCTATACCATCGTTTTCAAACTTTCTACGGAGGAAGTTTGCTTGTACAGGGTCATGTGTAGTCATCATAACCCTATCTGGCAGGGTAGTTGTCACTGTTAAAATTTAACCAGTTTGGGCGATAA
>NZ_JBFSUD010000066.1:0-25802 GCF_041467175.1 Vibrio sp. 10N.247.310.24 | reverse complement strand
GACAGCTCGGAAGGATCCTTCAACCGATCACTTTGGCTTTAACTGATCGGCATTATCCCTGATGGGATCCTTTTTTTTGAATTCAATCTGCATTCTTTACGACTGTGGTTACATCCCAATATTGCAGAGTTCTGCGGTTCATCTGACTTTAACTTGTGTGCGGTTTAAGTGAAGCGCATACAAGGATAGATTGAACGACAAGGAAAAGTTGTCAGTACCTTGCTTGACGCTTCTTCCAACTTCTTACTACTGAGTAACGCCATAACCCGCGAATACCAAAGTAGCCAATCATTGCTGAAACCACGCCACAAATCAGGCAACCCAGTAAGAAAGGAGGCCCGATTGTATTCATTTGCGCCAAGATGAAGTCCCAAGACAATTCGAAATGGAAGGCTTGAGGTGGTACATGCATAACAAACGCCCCGACTTTATAAGCAAAGTAGAAGAGAACGGGCATAGTGACCGGGTTACTGATCCAAACAAGTGCGACAGCCAAAGGTAGGTTAACGCCACATGCGACAGCAAGGCCTGCAGACATAATCATTTGGCTTGGTAGAGGGACAAACGCCATGAATAACCCAACAGCGAATGCGCCAGCCGCAGAGCGACGATTAAGACACCATAAGTTGGGGTTGTACAAAACATTGCCAAAAACTTTCAATGCTTTCTGACGCTTGATTAGCTCATGGTCAGGCATAAATCGTTTGATAAACTTTCTTGGCATAGGAGGAAGCTACTCTCTTGTTTAACACTTGGTTCTTGATTTCATTTGCTGCGACAGTTGTGTCTGCCAGCTTCTGGCCTGTGATGCCTCATTGGGTTTGGGCACCATTGATGCTGTTGTTACTACTAGCATCAACAAAGTATAGCGTTTTCCGGAGTGCAAGAGGTCTAGCAACAGCATTGATACTAGTTATCTGCCTAGGGAATGTAATTGAAATACAAACGAGTCGCTTATTTCAATCAGGGCAGAATACTACCATAAATGCTTCGGTTGTTAGCCTTTTTAGTGAAAATAGCCACGGTTTTGAAAGCGTAATAGTAGCTAGATCAATTGGCGGCGAAAAATTAATCTTTCCTCAATTAATAAAATTACGTTTGTTTACACCTTTTAAGTTAACACTCGGAGATGATGTCAATTTATCTGTGTATATAAAGCCTGTATGGGGCAAACTCAATGAAGCAGGCTTTGATTTAGAAAAGTATCTGTTTAGCGCAGGTGTGGTTGCCAATGCAATTTACAGATCTAATACAAAGTATCGCATTCATACCAATAGCAACTTACGGTCCTATTGGTTTGAAAACAGTCTTGAAAGGTTAAGTCAACTGGCAAATCAAGACCTCATTATGGCTTTGAGTTTTGGTTATCGAGACCTTATTCACTCTCAGCGTTGGGACTTACTTAAAAGCAGTGGTTTGATTCACTTGATGGCTATTTCGGGGCTGCATATTGGGATTGCCTTTGGTATCGGCTATCAAGTAGGAAAGGTATTCAGGTTACTATCATCTTCACTTCTTTGGTTGCCCACAATATTCGGAGTCGGCTTAGCCTATTTCTACAGTTGGTTTGCTGGGTTCACGCTGCCCACCTTGAGAGCTTTGGTGATGTGTATTATCGCCAGCTATTTCTTGTGGCGTGGGCAAAATATCAGTTTGTTTCGGTATGTCGCCTTAAGTCTGTGCGTGGTTCTGCTAATTTGGCCATTTTCAGCATTATCGAGTAGCTTCTGGTTGTCTTTTGGTGCGTTAGGTGCCGTTCTTTACATTGCGTTAAATAGTCAGTCATCCGATTCAAACTCAACATTTATCGAGCGAGCACTGCAGCTCTTCAAGATTCAGTTAATGCTGACATTCCTGATTGCTCCCTTTTCGATGCTGTTCTTTAATGGGGTCAGCTTAGTCTCTGTTTTCTACAACTTGCTCCTTTTACCTTGGGTGTCGATGGTGGTTATTCCACTATTGTTCCTGGCAATGTTCTTTAGCTTAATATTGGCGCCAGTATCAGGTGGCGTTGGCTTAACTACATTCAACAATGGTTTGTCTGAACAATTATGGATGTTGGTCGACTTATCGCTTGAGCCTCTCGTATTTAGTCTTCCTTTCTCTGAACGATTTTGGTTTCAAGTGGATAATCACACGATTGAGTTGTCTGTATTCCTCATCTTGTTTTTCGGTTTTGTCAGTCGATATTTCAAGCGAGCACTATCTATATTTATTATTACCGTGTTTGTACTGTGGTGGGAGTTCGGCAAGCCTCAACAAGACAAACTAATTATCGATATCTTGGATGTTGGTCACGGGTTGTCTTTGCTCTTAGAAAAGAACAATCAGATTGTTCTTTACGATCTTGGTAACGCATGGCCAGGAGGTTCCATTGTCGAATCCTTACTTATTCCTACTTTGAATCAGAGGGGAATTCATGAGTTGGAGGGTGTAATAGTGAGTCATTTCGATTCTGACCACGCTGGTGGCTATCCGTCGTTACTTGAAAATTACAACCCTAAGTGGGTAAGAGCCAGTCAGAATATCAGTCAACAAGGACAATCTACGATTCAAGAATCGTCAAATATTCAAGCATGTATTTTAGGAGAAGTATGGACTTGGCAAGGGGTTGCTTTTGAGGTCTTGTGGCCTCCCAAACAAGTGAAGAGGGCGTATAACCCACATTCGTGCGTAGTCAGGCTTTTTGACCCCGCTCTAGAGTTCTCGATGTTACTTACTGGTGATATTGAATTGGTCAGTGAGTGGTTACTTGCACGCGAAGGCGAACGGCTTCGAAGTGACGTAATGCTTGTTCCTCATCATGGTAGCAATACGTCTTCGATCGCCAGTTTTATTGAGGCCGTTTCACCTCAGTTAGCGATCGCTTCTTTGGCCAAAGGCAATCAATGGGGGATGCCGAGTGAATCCGTTATTGAACGTTATCACGACGCAGGGAGTGCTTGGCTTGATACTGGAGAAAGCGGCCAAATAACCATCAGTATTGGTCAAGAAGGTTGGCAATATCATGAGATTAGAGAACAACAAGGCAGACAGTGGTATAGGCAGATGCTTCGTAAGGGAGTAGAATAGGAAGATTATTGTGAGAAAATTAAGCGATTCTATGTCAACACAAACAGATGAAACTACCTGGGTCACATTTAAAAGACTTTGGACTTATATTCGACTATATAAGGCCGGCCTTGGTGTTGCGGTTATTGCGCTTATTATAAATGCTGTCACTGATACCTACATGATTTCCTTACTAAAGCCGTTACTTGATGAAGGCTTTGGTAATGCAGAATCTGACTTTTTACGTACGCTCCCTCTCATTATCTTTGTCATGATGTTCGTTCGTGGCATCAGTGGCTTTGTTTCAACTTATTGTTTGAGCTGGGTTTCAGGCAATGTGGTCATGGAAATTCGACGTAAAATATTCAGCCATTTTATGCATATGCCAGTTTCTTTTTTTGATAAAGAACAGACTGGTGCGCTGCTATCTCGAATTACTTACGATTCAGAGCAAGTCTCTGCGGCAACCAGTAAAGCATTAGTCAGTATTGTCCGTGAAGGTGCAAGTATTATTGGCCTGTTGACGCTGATGTTCTGGAATAGTTGGCAGTTGTCTTTGGTGTTGTTCGCTGTCGCCCCTCTTGTCGCGTGGGCAATCAGTATCGTATCGAAGCGATTCAGAAAGATCTCTAAGAACATGCAAACCAGTATGGGTCACGTCGCTTCTTCTGCAGAACAAATGCTGAAAGGACATAAAGTCGTTCTAACGTATGGCGGACAAGATCTAGAAAAACACCGCTTTGACCAAGTTAGTAACCAAATGCGCCAACAAAGCATGAAGCTAATCACTGCTCAAGCGGCCGCTAACCCAATTATTCAGATGATTGCATCACTTGCAATCGTAGTTGTTCTATTTCTTGCTAGTGTTGATTCAATTAAAGCAGAGCTTACTCCTGGTACGTTCACTGTTGTGTTCTCGGCGATGTTTGGTTTACTACGCCCACTAAAAGCTCTGACTAATGTAACGTCTGAATTCCAACGTGGTATGGCAGCGAGTACGACCCTATTTGGTTTGATGGATCTAGATACGGAACAAAATAAAGGTACGTTGAAGCCTGAAACCGTAGCGGGTGAAGTTGAAGTAAAAGATGTGACATTTACTTACCAGGGAGCAGAGAAAGCAGCGCTTGATAAGGTCAGTTTTAATATACCGAAAGGCAAGACAGTCGCACTTGTCGGCCGTTCAGGTTCGGGTAAGAGCACCATTGCGAACCTGTTTACTCGTTTTTATGACGTAGACTCTGGCTCTATTGAGCTTGATGGTCACGACATTCGTGATTATGAATTAAGAAATCTACGTGAGCACTTCGCTCTTGTTTCCCAGAATGTGCACCTATTTAACGATACGGTTGCGAACAACATCGCTTACGCAGCTGAAGAACAGTATTCACGTGAACAGATCGAACACGCGGCTAAACTTGCGCATGCAAGCGAGTTTATCGAAGGCATGGAAAATGGCATCGATACGGTTGTTGGCGAAAATGGCGCGAGCCTGTCTGGCGGTCAAAGACAGCGTATCGCGATTGCACGTGCTCTATTGAGAGATGCACCTGTTCTGATCCTTGATGAGGCGACATCTGCATTGGATACCGAGTCAGAAAGAGCGATTCAATCTGCGTTAGAAGAGCTGCAGAAAGACAAAACAGTACTTGTTATCGCACACCGACTATCTACTATCGAGCAAGCTGATGAGATTCTAGTGGTTGATGATGGGCATATTGTAGAAAGAGGTGCACATGCCGAGCTCATCGCCCTTGATGGCGCTTATGCACAACTACACCGAATTCAGTTCAGCGGATAAGATTAGGTCTTGTTGTGATCGAAAAAATTTGGTTTAACAATCACCCATTAAAATACTTTCTCTGGCCGCTATTGTGGCCATTGAGTCTGCTATTCAAAATGATCAGCGGTCAACGTCGTGATGCTTATCTATCGGGGAAAAAAGAGACCTATCGCCCGCCTTTACCCGTGATTGTTGTTGGTAATATTACCGCTGGCGGCAATGGCAAAACACCGGTTGTGATTTGGTTGGTAGAGATGCTTCAGGCTCATGGTTTTAAGCCAGGTGTTGTTTCTCGAGGTTATGGGGCGAAAGCACCAAACTATCCGTTAGTGTTGGATGAAAACACGCCAGCAGAGCACTCTGGTGATGAGCCTCGTTTGATTCGTAAGCGAACTGGTGCGCCTGTAGCGGTTGACCCTGTGCGCGCAAACGCAGTAAAGGCTTTGCTGAGCGAAGGGGTTAATGTCATCATCACTGACGACGGCCTTCAGCATTATGCACTTGAACGCGATATTGAATTTGCTGTTATCGACGGTGCGAGACGCTTTGGTAGTGAGTGTCTAATTCCTTTGGGCCCATTAAGAGAGCCTATATCTCGTTTAGATGACGTAGACTTTTTGGTTAATAATGGCGGTAAAGCGCACGGGCGAGAGTTCTCGATGTCTTTACTTCCAAGCCAAGCGGTTAACCTGAAGACGGGTCAGAAAAGGTCTGTGGCAGAATTACAGAAGCTGGTGGCTTTTGCTGGTATCGGTCACCCACCACGCTTTTTTAAAACATTGGAAAATCTTGATGGTGATGTGGTTTATACGCAGGGCTTCGCCGACCATCAAGATTTTGATAAAGATGAACTTCATGCCTTAGCAAAAAAAGGTATGAATATGATTATGACAGAAAAAGACGCTGTAAAATGCGAAGAATATGCGCAAGATAACTGGTGGTATCTTCCAGTTTCTGCGCAGTTTGATGAAGATTCGCAACAGCAAATTTTAAAAAGAATAAAAGAGGTTATGGAATACTATGGATCACCGTCTGCTTGAGATCGTTGCTTGCCCTGTATGTAAAGGTAAACTAACTTTTGACAAGGATAAGCAAGAGCTTGTTTGTAAAATTGATCGCCTTGCTTACCCAATTAAAGAGGGTATTCCTGTTCTTTTGGAACCTGAAGCTCGCACCGTTTCAATGGATGAGGGTAAGTAATGTCTTATACGGTTGTTATACCTGCAAGATACCAATCGAGCCGTTTACCAGGGAAGCCACTTGCTGACATTGGTGGCAAGCCGATGATTCAATGGGTATACGAACAGTCAATGAAGGCGGGTGCCGATAACGTTATTATCGCTACCGACGACGCTCGAGTTGAAAAAGCGGCCAAAGCATTTGGCGCGACCGTTTGTATGACATCACCGAATCATGAATCAGGCACTGAGCGTCTCGCTGAAGTGATTGAAGTTATGAAGATTCCAGATGATCATATTATCGTGAATGTTCAAGGTGATGAGCCACTTATCCCACCTGCGATCATTAATCAGGTCGCGAACAACCTTGCGAACAGTACAGCTCCGATGGCAACACTCGGTGTGGAAATTACTCATGCTGACGAAGTGTTTAATCCTAACGCCGTAAAAGTTGTGACCGACAAAGATGGGTATGCCCTGTACTTTAGCCGAGCTACTATTCCTTGGGATCGCGATGCTTACGCGAACAATGGTACAGCTGCTGAATCTCCACTGCTTCGTCACATTGGCATTTACGCTTACCGTGCGGGTTTTATTAATACCTATATCAATTGGGAACCAAGTACCCTTGAGCGTATTGAGTGCCTAGAGCAGCTACGTGTACTTTGGTACGGTGAAAAAATCCATGTAGACGTTGCGGCAGAAGCACCTGCAGCTGGTGTTGATACGCCAGAAGACCTAGAAGCGGTTCGAGCTATTATTGGCTAAGCGTCTTTTAGCGACTACTTCTTTGCTCTACAAAAATGCAAAATCATGAGCCTTGCTTATCGCGAGGCTTTTTTATGCCTAAAGAGAAGCGAGTGACAGCCTTATTTATCTAAGTTAACGGATATTGAGTTGGTTGCATTGGTTTCTGTAGCATCACCCCGGAATTATCTGAGATTTACCTCGCTCGACTTGCAAATTTTCTCTATAATATGCCGCCTATAAAGTAGTGGCGAATCGCTAGTACAGAATAAAACTTACGACAAAACGTGGAGTAAAAGATGCCTTCTCAAAGCCCAGTGATTACGGTTGATGGACCAAGTGGTGCAGGTAAAGGTACCCTGTGTATGTTACTAGCAGATAAGCTAGGCTTTCATCTTCTAGACTCAGGCGCGATCTATCGCGTATTGGCTTTAGCGGCAATTCACCATGGCGTGGATACTGAATCAGAAGATGCTTTAGTACCGCTTGCAACTCACTTAGATGTTCAGTTTATCGCTGAGGGTGAGCTAGTGAAGGTTATCTTAGAAGGCGAAGATGTGTCTGGTGAACTTCGTAAAGAAGAGACGGGCATGGCGGCTTCAAAAGTCGCTGCTTTACCTCGCGTTCGTGAAGCACTGTTACGTCGTCAACGTGCTTTTAGCGCAGCTCCTGGTTTAGTTGCAGACGGTCGTGACATGGGAACGGTTGTGTTTCCTGAAGCGGAAGCGAAAATATTTTTAGATGCGAGTGCTGAAGAGCGCGCGAGTCGCCGCCTTAAACAGTTGCAACAGAAGGGGTTAGATGTTAAATTTGACGACCTTTTGAGCGAGATCCAAGAGCGAGACGATCGAGATCGTAATCGCCCAGTGGCGCCACTTCGCCCTGCAGAGGATGCTCTAGTGCTTGATTCCACCTCAATGAATATTGAGCAGGTAGTCGAAAAAGCACTACACTATATTGAATCGAAACTGGCTGGGTAATTTCGCCGAGCTAGTACGAACGTTGGTCGCAAGGATGATGACCGGCGAATTTATCAACCCCATGCGGTAGGATACCCATGGACGTTTAATTATTGAAGATTAAATAATGACTGAATCTTTTGCTCAACTCTTTGAAGAGTTTCTATCTGAAACTGAATTCCAACAAGGCAGCATCGTTAAAGGTACTGTAGTAGCTATCGAGAACGGTTACGTTCTTGTAGACGCTGGTCTTAAGTCTGAATCTGCTATCCCTGCTGAACAATTCAAGAACGCTGCTGGCGAACTTGAAGTTGAAGTTGGTGCTGAAGTAGACGTAGCTCTAGACGCTGTTGAAGATGGTTTCGGTGAAACTCAACTTTCTCGTGAGAAAGCTAAGCGTCACGAAGCTTGGATCGTACTTGAGAAAGCTTGTGAAGAAGCTGAAACTGTTGTTGGTATCATCAACGGTAAAGTTAAAGGCGGTTTCACTGTTGAACTTAACGGTATCCGTGCTTTCCTTCCAGGTTCTCTAGTAGACGTACGTCCTATCCGTGACACTGCTCACCTAGAAAACAAAGAGCTAGAGTTCAAAGTAATCAAGCTAGACCAGAAGCGTAACAACGTTGTTGTTTCTCGTCGTGCTGTTATCGAATCTGAAAACAGTGTTGAGCGTGACGAACTTCTTGAAACTCTACAAGAAGGTACTGAAGTTAAAGGTATCGTTAAGAACCTTACTGACTACGGTGCATTCGTTGATCTTGGCGGTGTTGACGGTCTTCTACATATCACAGATATGGCTTGGAAGCGCGTTAAGCACCCATCAGAGATCGTTAACGTTGGTGACGAAATCCTAGTTAAAGTTCTTAAGTTCGATCGTGAGCGCACTCGTGTTTCACTAGGTCTTAAGCAACTAGGCGAAGATCCATGGGTAGCAATCGCTAAGCGTTACCCAGAAGGTCACAAGCTTTCTGGTCGTGTTACAAACCTAACTGACTACGGCTGCTTCGTTGAAATCGAAGAAGGCGTTGAAGGTCTAGTACACGTTTCTGAAATGGATTGGACTAACAAGAACATCCACCCTTCTAAAGTTGTTAATGTTGGCGACGAAGTTGAGGTTATGGTTCTTGATATCGACGAAGAACGTCGTCGTATCTCTCTAGGTCTGAAACAGTGTAAAGCTAACCCATGGCAGTCATTTGCAGAAATGCAAGCTAAGGGCGACAAAGTTACTGGTAAGATCAAGTCTATCACTGACTTTGGTATCTTCATCGGTCTAGAAGGCGGTATCGACGGTCTTGTACACCTATCTGACATTTCTTGGAACGCTGCCGGCGAAGAAGCTGTACGTGAATACAAGAAAGGCGACGAAATCTCTGCTGTTGTTCTAGCAGTAGATGCAGAGCGTGAGCGTATTTCTCTTGGCGTTAAGCAAATGGAAAACGACCCGTTCAACGCATACGTTGCTGACAACAAGAAAGGTGTTCTTGTAAACGGTACTGTAACTGCAGTTGACGCTAAAGGCGCTACTATCGAGCTAATCGAAGGCGTTGAAGGCTACCTACGTGCTTCTGAAGTTTCTCGTGACCGTATCGAAGATGCATCTCTAATCCTAAGCGTTGGCGACAGCGTTGAAGCGAAGTTCACTGGTGTAGACCGTAAGAACCGCGTAATCAACCTATCTATCAAAGCTAAAGATGAAGCTGATGAGCAAGAAGCAATGGCTTCACTGAACAAGTCTGATGAAGGCGCGTTCGGTAACGCAATGGCAGACGCATTCAAAGCTGCTAAAGGCGAATAATAGCTTCTCATTAAGAGAATTATAGCTATCTAGCCAAGAAAGGAGCCGTAAGGCTCCTTTTTTTTTGCTTATTTTTCCTATAGGTCTATAATTTCTAAAAAGAAAACCAACGAGGGTAACTATGACTAAGTCTGAATTGATTGAAAGACTGTGCGCTGAGCAAACGCATCTTTCTGCAAAAGAAATTGAAGACGCTGTAAAAGACATTTTAGAGCACATGGCTTCAACACTAGAAAGTGGTGATCGAATCGAAATTCGCGGCTTTGGCAGCTTTTCTCTGCATTACCGTGAACCTCGTGTTGGACGTAATCCTAAAACTGGTGACAAGGTTGAGTTGGAAGGTAAATACGTTCCTCACTTCAAACCAGGTAAAGAGCTACGCGAGCGAGTAAACTCAGGGTTGTAGACTACTTATCGGAATTAAGAAAAGCGGCATACTATAATGTATGCCGCTTTTTTATGACCATAATATGGTGGTCTGATTAGTAATTTTCCTGCATAATCGTACAGCTAACTAATCAATGAGTGATGAACTATGAAAATTATAAAAATAGTCGCTGTTATCGCACTTTTCCTAATGGCACTGGCTTTAGGCTCTCAAAACCAAACAATTGTGAATTTCAATTATTTGCTAGCGCAAGGTGACTTCCACCTGTCAAGCTTGCTAGGTGTTGTATTCGTTTCAGGTTTTGCTCTTGCTTGGTTAGTCTTTGGAAATATGCACATGCGATCTCAACTAAAAATTCATCGCTTGAAGAAGCAACTCAATAAGCAATCAAAGCAGGTCGCTGCTGAAACTAAAGCTTAAAGGCCATATTTGATGTTAGAGTTACTGTTCTTACTTTTGCCCATCGCAGCCGCTTATGGTTGGTATATGGGTAATCGTAATGCTCAGCAAGAAAAACAAAAGCAATCACACCAGATCTCCCGCCAATACGTGACGGGTTTGAACCTATTACTGTCAGATCAATCTGACAAAGCGGTTGATCACTTCATTGAGTTACTTCAAGTAGACAATGAAACCATCGATACTCACTTGGCTTTGGGCAACTTGTTCCGCTCAAGAGGCGAAGTCGACCGCGCTATTCGTATTCACCAAAATCTTATCTCTCGGTCTGGGCTTACCCTCGATCAAAAAAACCTCGCATTGCAACAATTAGCTAAAGACTATACGGTCTCAGGCTTTCTTGATCGCGCAGAGAAAATTTTTGAACAGCTTGTAGAAGAGCCTGATCATAAAGAAGGCGCTTTACAGCAGTTGGTTGCCATTTATCAGCAAACGCGTGAGTGGAATAAAGCGATTCATTACGGGAATATCTTAGTTAAGCTGAGCAAGAAGAAAATGAAGACGCGTGCGATGGTTGCACACTTCTGGTGTGAACTTGCGATGCAAGAACAAGCCGACGGCAACCGCCCTAAAGCGCTTCAGCACTTCAAGAAGGCCCTTTCAGAAGACCCTAAATGTGTTCGAGCCAGTATTGCTTTAGGAAAATTCCATTTAGCCAATGAAGATTATCACAAGACAATTACTTATTTAGAGTCAGTTCTCGATCAAGATATCGACTTCATTAGCGAAGTCCTGCCAACGCTTGCTGAGTGTTACCACAAACTTGGACAAGAAGCGCAGTTGGTCGAGTTCCTTAAAGCGTGTATTCAGAAGAAAGCCGGTGTTTCCGCTGAGTTGATGCTGGCTCAACTCGTTGCCGACCATGAAGATGTTGGCTCTGCTCAAGAGCTACTGACAAAGCAACTTGTTAAAAACCCAACCATGAAAGGTTTTTATCGATTAATTGATTATCACCTAGAGGAAGCGGAAGAAGGTAGAGCTAAAGACAGCTTAACAACGCTTCAATCTATGGTTGGTGAACAACTCAAGGTTAAGCCTCATTACCGATGCCGTCAGTGTGGTTTCTCAACTCACTCAATGTATTGGCACTGCCCTTCATGTAAGGGGTGGGGAACGATCAAGCCTATTCGTGGGCTTGATGGTGAATAGATTTGTGGTCATTTTAAGACCAAATTATTAATTGCAGCTTTCGGGCTGCATTTTTATGACTGTTATTTATGGCCTGATTGGTATAAATATTTTGTAGAAAGTTAACTGCGTTAGGAGATGAAATGAACGACCAAAAAATCATTGTAGCATTGGATTATGATAACCAAGCGGATGCGTTAGCCTTTGTCGATCGTATTGACCCAGCATCTTGCCGCCTAAAAGTTGGCAAAGAGATGTTTACTCTGTTTGGCCCTGAATTTGTTCGTGAATTACATAAACGTGGTTTCTCTGTGTTTTTGGACCTTAAGTTCCACGATATCCCGAACACATGTTCAAAAGCGGTACGTGCTGCCGCTGAGATGGGCGTGTGGATGGTGAACGTACACGCGAGCGGTGGCGAGCGTATGATGACGGCTTCTCGTGAAATTTTGGAACCATATGGTAAAGATCGTCCATTGTTAATTGGTGTGACGGTACTAACCAGTATGGAGCAATCTGACCTAGCGGGTATCGGTCTGGATCTAGAGCCACAGCAACAAGTGATGCGCTTAGCGTCTTTGACTAAAAACTCAGGCCTAGACGGTGTTGTATGTTCTGCACAAGAGGCTTCTTTGCTCAAAGGTGCACTTGGTCAGGAGTTCAAGCTAGTTACTCCAGGTATTCGTCCTGTAGGCGCTGATGTTGGTGACCAGAAGCGTATAATGACGCCTTCTAAGGCGATTCAAGCCGGCTCAGACTACTTAGTTATCGGTCGTCCAATTACTCAAGCAGCGGACCCTGCAGCAGTACTTGCTGAAATCAACGGCACGCTAGCTTAAGCTTATCATTAAGTCGTAATTCCAATAAAGAAGGCCAGCAAATTGCTGGCCTTAATTTTTTAGTCTGGATTAGTCTAAACTGGACTGAATTTTCAGTGGGTAGCTTAAACCGGAGCGCCACTATGAAACTTAAAGTCGCTGTCTGAAGAAGTGATAAGTTCTGCTTCAACTTGCGCAAAATGAGCAATACGCTCAGAGATATCTTTACCGGCGATTTGTTCTGCGAGTTCAAGATAGTCTTGATAGTGACGAGCTTCTGAACGAAGTAGAGATACGTAAAACTTTTCCATGTCTTCTTCTAAGAAAGGAGCCAGTTTAGCAAAGCGTTCACAAGAGCGAGCTTCAATAAATGCACCAATAATAAGCTTATCAACCAGAGCATCAGGTTCGTAAGTTTTAACTTGCTTGATTAAACCTTTAGCGTAGCGGCCCGCCTCGATCGGTTGATAAGTCACGCCTTTTTTTACCATCAATTCCATCACTTGGTAGAAGTGATGCAGCTCTTCTTTGATCAGCAATACCATTTTATCGATCAAGTCAGCACCGTAATTACAGCCTTCTTTCGCTGTAATTTGCTTTGATACATTACTTTTACCACGTAGAGACTCCAAGTCTCCAATACGACGGTAAGCAAATTGCTCGTAGGGCAAAATCCACTCATTCAGTTGCTTCGCGCTTTCTTTATCTACCGCATATTTACGGATAAGGAACAAAGCACTTTGAGCTGCTTTAAGTTCACAAAGCATGTGATCGCGTAGAATGATATGAAGGTTTTCAGGCTTCTTGGCTTCATCTATCCATGAATCTGGCGTTTCAGCTTTAAGAAAAGAGTGTATAGGGGCTAATAATTCTTGATACATGGTAAGGGCAAGTTTGTTGATAATGCGGGATTTTATCACAGCTTAAGAGATCCCCCTATACGGAGAAAGGAAATTCCACAGGTACAAAAAAGGCCGCTAATTTAAATAGAGCGGCCTTTAAGTGTTGAGTTAGAGCGTTACCATTTTTTCTTCTGACCGAATAAAGCATCCATGTCATCTTCACGCTCTTTCGATTCCATCTGCTGTAAATCTTCTGCGTTTTTATTTAGGCGCTTCTGATCAAGATCGTCAAGCATCTGTTGTAGCTTGTCTTTCGCTTGATTGGAGTATGCGTCGTTTTTAGTGGCTAATGCATCGATGCCTTTGCGCAACAGTTGAATCGCTGTGCCAGGCTGTCCACGAGATATCGAGTCATTTGCACGTTTGATAACATTCTCGATGTTGATGCGAATTTGGATTGTTTCTAAGCGAGCGTTTTCAACCACAAAAGCTTGAGTATTAAAACGTCCTTTATTGTGCTCGTTACGAACCGTGTCACGCAAGCGTTTAACTAGCTTAAGCATCATAATTGCTTGTTTGTCACTACTAGGCATGCGAAAAGCGGTGCTTTCGCCCCCTTGGTGGTTCTCTTTAAGCTGAGTGATTTGTTGCTTTACGCTTTCGATGCGTTGGGCAAGCTGCTTATTTTTAGGATCGAGTTCATACATATTAACTAATGCATCAAGAATTCGATTGTTTAAGCATATAAGAAGATCTTGGCTAAACGGCATGTGATGAGCATTGCCAATTAACTCTTCTGTTCCATCTATAATGGTTAGATAACGAGAAGCTTCCTGTTTCTTCGTTGTTTCTACCTTAACTTTGTATTGAAGCATGATGTTGTAGCCTAAAACCAACACCAAAAGCACGGCTACCAAGGCGATTATTAAACCAATATTCATATATTTGTGTCTGCTTATTGTTTTCTATAGCTAACTAGAGAGGATACACGATTCCATTGTGTATAGGCACTTGTAAATTACAATTTTTGATTATCTCTTGTTGAGCGCAATCGGCAATCAAAATTTACTAACTAATGTGTGAGAATGAGGAGTGGCTTACAAAGCGTCAGTGATATTTTTATTTGTTACGCTTTAAAAGCTCGATATTTCTGTCATTTTAGTTCTCGAAGCGTTATAACTATTAATTATATTACACGAGACTATAACGCTCTATTTGCAAATAAGTTAGCGCAGAAATGAGTAAAGGATTACGAGGTTAGATATGAAGTTACAGCAACTGAAGTACATTGTTGAGGTTCTAAACCATAACCTAAATGTTTCAGCGACAGCAGAGAGTTTGTACACATCTCAGCCCGGCATAAGTAAACAGGTTAGATTACTTGAAGATGAGCTAGGCATTCAAATATTTGAGCGTAGCGGTAAGCATTTAACTCAGGTTACACAAGCCGGTGAGGATATTATTCGTATCTCTCAAGAGATTTTGGCTCGTGTTGAGAGTATTAAAGCGGTTGCGGGTGAGCACACTCATCCTGAGATGGGCACATTGAATATTTCAACCACTCATACTCAAGCTCGTTATGCACTCCCTGATGTGATTAAAGGTTTCACGGCGCGTTATCCAAAAGTGTCGCTTCACATGCATCAAGGCACGCCAAGCCAGATGTCAGAAGCGGTAGCTAAGGGTACAGCGAACTTTGCGATTGCAACGGAAGCGCTACACCTTTATCAAGATGCAATTATGCTGCCTTGTTATCATTGGAACCGTTCGATCGTGGTAACGAAAGATCACCCTCTTGCACAGAAACGAAATATCTCGATTGAAGATCTTGCCGCTTATTCTCTCGTGACTTATGTATTTGGTTTTACTGGCCGTTCCGAGCTGGATACAGCATTTAACAAAGTAGGCTTAACACCGCGTGTTGTGTTTACCGCGACGGATGCTGATGTGATTAAAACTTATGTTCGGATGGGAATCGGGGTGGGTGTAATTGCAAGCATGGCGATTGACCACGAGCAAGATACAGACTTAGTTGCTATTGACGCGAGCCACTTGTTTGGTGCGAGTACCACAAGTATTGGCTTTAGAAAGGGTACTTTCTTACGTTCTTACATGTTCGATTTCATGGAGCGTTTTGCACCGCACTTAACTCGCCCAGTAGTTGAGCAAGCTATTTCTTTGAAATCGAATGAAGAGATCGAAGAGATGTTTAAAGACATCGACTTACCCGTTCGCTAAGGGTCATAGTCTTACCTAGATTCCCAATTCGGCCTGTTTACAGGCCGTTTTCATTTAAGCTCATTTGTGGTTTTATTGCTGGTAGGTTGTCTTTATACAACCTCAATTTGTAACCTTCCTTTCCATTTAGGCCTCTTACCCCTACAATCATCGCACCATAGGGGGAAGCATGCATTCACGATTCAAAATACTCGATTCATTTTTGCTAGAGCACCAGATTTACTGGCGTTCAGAGCCTTTTCACCTATGCCAAACTCACGATCAGCCATGGACAGACGTGAACCTTCCACTTGTCGATTGGTTAGATGGCTTGAGTATTGAACGCATTCAAACGCTAAAAGAACAGCCTCAAGTTCTGATTTCGGAATTTATGCGTTTTCTCCCAGAGTTAGAGAATGCCAATCAACACACCCAGTTTGATAATTCGGCTTTAGTTGGGCTTGATCTTCCGCGCGGTACTGCCGATGGTATCCCCGGCAGAAAGCTGCAACAAATCGTCGCGATGGGAGAGGCTTCATTAAAAGAGCATCATGGTAAAGAGTGGCTTGAATGGTGTTCTGGCAAAGGCTTTCTCGGTCGAATCTTATCTCAGCAATCAGATCAAAAGGTCACTAGCTTTGAGTGGCAACAATCGTTGTGTGAAAGCGGACAAAAGATAGCAGATGACCAGAAACTAGAGATGGACTTTGTTCAAGGTGACGCGTTTTCAAAAGATGCAGATCGGGTGTTTAACTCAAACCAACATGCTGTTGCTCTTCATGCTTGTGGTGACCTTCATGTCGAATTAGTGAAGAAATCTGTTTCACACGGGCTTCCTGCAGTTACCATTTCTCCATGTTGCTACCACCTTATTCGCGATGAAAGCTACCAAGCGATGTCATCCGTTGCGAAAAGCTCAGCATTAACGTTGAGCAAGAGCGACTTAAGAATCCCGCTTCAAGAAACCGTCACTGGTGGTGAAAGAGTAAAAAGACACCGTCAGTTAGAAATGAGTTACCGATTAGGCTTTAGCCAACTACTGAAGGGTGAGCTTGGTGTCGACGAGTACATTCCTGTACCAAGCATCAAGAAATCGGAGCTATCCGAAGGCTTTGAATCATTTTGTTGCTGGGCATCTGAAGTGAAAGATATATCGCTGGGTTCAGATATTGATTTTGACTCTTATTTAATTCAAGGCGAAGCGCTTTTCTGGGAAATGGAAAAGCTGAGTTTAGTTCAACAAGTCTTTAGAAGACCTTTAGAGATATGGTTGGCCTTAGATCGTGCCATTTATCTGCAAGAACAAGGTTATCAAGCTTCGATTGAAGAGTTCTGCGAACGTAGTGTAACGCCAAGAAACCTATTGATTCATGGGGTTAAGATCGAGCGTTAGCGGTAAACAGCACTGGTACGTGTTTTTACGATCTAACATCATGAATGCAAAATAAAGCTATAAATACAAAAAAGTGATAAATACAAAAAAGCCAGCGCGACATTATGTCGTACTGGCTTTTTGTTTAATGTGTATGAGTTAACTGAACGCTTCAACGAGAAGGTTATTGCGTTCAGTTAGCCATTACATCATTAATTAAACATCGCGATTGCTTCTGCAGGCGCTACGTATTCTAGGTCAAAGCTTTCTGCAACTTCTTTACAAGTCACTTTACCGTGGATTACGTTTAGGCCTTCTAGGAAACCTTCATCAGATAGAAGTGCTTCGCGGTAACCTTTGTTCGCTAGCTTAACAATGTAAGGAAGTGTTGCATTGTTAAGTGCGTAAGTAGAAGTACGAGCAACGGCACCTGGCATGTTAGCAACACAGTAGTGAACTACGTCATCAACGATGTAAGTTGGATCGGCGTGAGTCGTTGCATGTGAAGTTTCAAAACAACCACCTTGGTCGATTGCAACATCAACAACCGCTGAACCTGGCTTCATCTTAGCGATGTGATCTTTTGTAACAAGTTTAGGAGCGGCTGCGCCTGGGATTAGCACTGCACCAATCACTAGGTCAGCTTCTAGAACATGCTTCTCAATAGCGTCTTCAGTAGAATAAACCACTTTTGCGCGACCTTGGAATTCTTCATCAAGACGACGAAGAGTATCTACGTTGCGATCAAGAATGGTTACATCAGCGCGAAGGCCAACAGCCATACGTGCTGCGTTAGCACCAACAACACCGCCGCCAACAACAACAACTTTTGCTGGCTCAACACCAGGAACGCCGCCAAGAAGAAGACCACAACCACCGTTAGATTTCTCTAGTGTTTGTGCACCTGCTTGAATAGACATGCGACCAGCGACTTCAGACATTGGTGCTAATAGTGGCAAGCGACCCATATTATCTGTTACAGTCTCATAGGCTACGCAGACAGCTTTGCTCTTGATCAGCTCTTCAGTTTGTGGAAAATCTGGTGCAAGGTGTAAATAGGTAAATAATATTTGCCCTTCGCGAAGCATAGCTCGCTCGACAGCTTGAGGTTCTTTAACCTTTACAATCATTTCTGCTTTCGCGAAAACGTCAGCAGCAGTAGGAAGAATGGATGCGCCTACAGCGATGTAATCATCGTCTGAAAAACCGATACCATTACCGGCATTGGTTTCTACAAAAACTTGGTGGCCGTGTGAGATTAGTTCTCTCACGCTAGCTGGGGTCATACCAACGCGGTATTCGTGGTTCTTGATTTCCTTAGGTACGCCAATGATCATCCTGACTCCTCATTTTATTTTGGTTGTTTTATCTATGTGTAGGGTAATTCTGTCGAATTAATATCTAGTATAGATATGTTTAAGTAAAATTTGATACTGAATATTAAAAAGTTGTAGTATATTTTTTTGCAAGGAAGTAATAAGGTGGAATAAAAAATGGCAGACAATTATAAGAAGCCGTCCAAGGAACTAGATCGTATTGACCGCAACATTCTTAATGAGTTGCAAAAAGACGGTCGTATCTCAAACGTTGAACTCTCAAAACGAGTAGGACTTTCTCCAACTCCATGTCTTGAGCGTGTTCGTCGTTTAGAGCGTCAAGGTTACATTACTGGGTACACAGCATTGCTGAACCCACAGTACCTTGATGCTTCACTTTTAGTGTTTGTTGAAATTACGTTGAACCGTGGTGCGCCAGATGTGTTCGAACAATTCAACACCGCTGTGCAGAAACTGGATGACATCCAAGAGTGTCATTTAGTGTCGGGTGATTTTGACTATCTTCTAAAAACACGTGTATCTGATATGGGTGCTTACCGTAAGCTACTGGGTGATACGTTACTTCGTCTACCAGGCGTAAACGACACTCGAACTTACGTTGTAATGGAAGAAGTGAAACAAACCAATCAACTTGTGATTAAAACTCGTTAATCATAATTGGTGAAATGAAAGAAAGCGGACATTTGTTCCGCTTTCTTGCTTTCTGGAATTGGGTTTTTCTGTTTGATATGGTTAAATCAACAGTAGTTTCATTGAAACGAGCGGCTATTGCCGCTCGAGATGTTTTTATCCCGTTTAATTATTAAGTTGGTTTATGTTCAAGCAGAGCAGTAATAAAGTAGAAACAATCATTAAAACGAGTGAAGAGCCTCAGTCTCCTCGTTTAAGTGGTTCTCAACGTCTCAAAGAGTGCAGCCTAATTCTAGGTGTTCTCTTCTCTATTCTACTTGCCGTTGCGTTATTCACTTTTAGCCCTGCTGACCCATCATGGTCGCAAACGGCTTGGGGTGGTGATATTCAAAATGCAGGAGGCTACGTAGGTGCATGGTTGGCGGATACGCTTTTCTTTGTGTTTGGTTCTTTAGCTTATCCTTTACCTATCTTGGTGACGGTTGCTGCGTGGGTATTATTCCGTAAACGTAATGAAGATGAGCAGATCGATTTCATGCTGTGGGGTACTCGTTTACTTGGACTGACTGTCCTTATTCTTACTAGTTGTGGTTTAGCGGATATCAACTTCGATGATATTTGGTACTTTTCATCTGGCGGTGTAGTCGGTGATGTATTAACAAGTCTTGCGCTTCCAACGCTGAACGTTCTGGGCAGTACGTTGGTTCTTCTTTTCTTATGGGGAGCTGGCTTTACCCTATTAACGGGCATTTCCTGGTTAAGTATTGTTGAATGGTTAGGCGAGTGTGCAATCAAATCCTTTACGTCAGCCGTTAATAAGGCGCGCGGCCAAGATCAAGAGCTGCTTGAACCTCAGTTAACAGAATCGGCAGACCGCGATTTAATCGAAGAACGTCATCAAGAGCCGAGTTACCGTGATGTTCCTGCTTTAGAAGATAACAAAGAATCAAAAGAGCATGATCTACTAGATCCTGCGATGAGCTTCTCAGCGACCAATGAGTCTTCAGGCGAGGCTACAAATGCGCTAGACAGTGCCGCGTCGCCGAAGCGCCATTACAATATTCATATGCCTGTCGAGGCGCCAGCGAAGCAAGACGCTTCAGCTCAAGAAGTGTCTGATATTCAACGTCAACCTGAAGTTGAACCTGAGCCGATCCCTGCTGCGCCTGTTTACCAAGCGCCAGAAGAGCCTTTGGAAGAGGGCATTGAGCGCTCGAAGCAGTTGAATGCAACGATAGAGCAGCTAGAGAATGCTGCAATGTATGAAGATGATCTAGCGGCTCAAGAGCAAGTTGACGCACATGAATCTCAGGTTGCGTATCAACAATACATGCAAAACGAACAAGCAGAAGTTAGTCCAACTCATAGTGACTTTGATAGTGCTGAAACAGCAACGGATAGTTCCTCTGAAGTCGAGGGTGAACTCGGTGCAGAAGACGTTCAGCCTGAATCTTTATATGCTTCGCCAGTGGATGAAACAGAAGAAACAATCGAAGACGATTCTTCTGTGCAAGCATCTCCGTTTGATATGGCGGAAGAGCAAGATGAACAAGCTTCAGTGTTCCAACCGGTATCGATTGAAGATGTTCATACTGAGCAACAAGAGCCTTTAGCTGCCCAACAAGGTAATGCGGAGTTTGAGCAAGCTAACGAACAAACTGAAGAGCTTGCTGTTGATCTTCCATGGGAGGAGGTCTCGGAAGATGAGTCTGCGCACCAAGACCAAGATGTAGCAGCATTCCAAAATCTGGTATCTGAAGCGCAAGCGAATATGGCGGCGACACAAAACCCGTTCTTGGTACAGCAAGATGTGAATTTGCCCAAACCTGCCGAGCCATTGCCAACACTTGAGCTGTTGTTCCACCCTGAAAAACGTGAAACCTTTATTGACCGCGATGCACTAGAGGCGATTGCTCGTCTTGTTGAATCGAAGCTAGCGGACTACAAGATAAAGGCAGATGTGGTTGATATCTTCCCTGGCCCTGTCATCACTCGATTCGAACTCGATCTGGCTCCTGGCGTGAAAGTGAGCCGTATTTCTGGTCTTTCTATGGACTTAGCGCGTTCACTTTCTGCATTGGCAGTGCGGGTCGTAGAGGTAATACCGGGTAAACCTTATGTTGGTTTGGAATTGCCGAACATGAGCCGTCAAACCGTATTCTTCTCCGATGTGGTAGGTAGCCCTCAGTTCCAAGAAGCGAAGTCACCAACGACCGTTGTTCTAGGACAAGATATTGCAGGTGAAGCGGTTATTGCTGATTTATCGAAGATGCCACACGTACTGGTTGCAGGTACCACCGGTTCTGGTAAGTCGGTGGGTGTGAACGTGATGATCTTGAGTATGCTTTACAAGGCATCGCCTGAAGACGTTCGTTTCATCATGATTGACCCGAAAATGTTGGAATTGTCTATCTATGAAGGTATTCCACATCTATTGTCTGAAGTCGTTACCGACATGAAAGATGCGTCTAACGCCCTTCGTTGGTGTGTTGGCGAAATGGAACGTCGTTATAAACTGATGTCGGCACTTGGTGTTCGTAACATTAAAGGCTACAACGACAAATTGAAGATGGCTGCGGAAGCGGGTCACCCAATTCATGATCCTCTGTGGAAACCGGGCGACAGCATGGACCCTGAAGCACCATTATTGGAAAAACTGCCTTACATCGTAGTTGTCGTTGATGAATTCGCCGATTTAATCATGGTAGTAGGCAAGAAAGTTGAAGAACTGATTGCACGCTTGGCACAAAAAGCGCGTGCGGCGGGGGTTCACTTGATCTTAGCAACTCAACGCCCTTCAGTTGATGTTATTACGGGTCTTATTAAAGCCAATATCCCGACACGTGTAGCCTTTACCGTATCAACCAAAACAGACTCTCGAACCATTCTTGACCAAGGTGGTGCTGAGTCACTACTTGGTATGGGTGATATGTTGTACTTGCCACCGGGTTCAAGCCACACAACTCGTGTACACGGCGCATTTGCATCTGATGATGATGTACACGCGGTCGTGAATAACTGGAAAGCACGCGGTAAGCCAAACTATATTGAAGAGATTACGAACGGCGACCAAACCCCAGAAACACTGTTACCAGGTGAGAAAATGGAAGGCGATGAAGAAGTCGATCCTCTGTTTGATCAAGTTGTCGAACACGTTGTCCATTCACGTCGTGGTTCAGTTTCTGGTGTGCAACGTCGATTTAAGATCGGCTACAACCGTGCCGCACGAATTGTTGAGCAATTAGAAGCTCAAGGTATTGTCAGTGCGCCAGGACATAACGGTAACCGAGAAGTCTTGGCGCCAGCGCCACCAAAAGATTAGTTCCAATAGGAACTCATAACTATTCAGTCGGTCAAAACCAAAACATGACCGACTTATGTTCTAACAGGATTATTGATGAAAAAAGTATTCGCACTTTTATTTATGAGCTTCTCAGTATTTGCTTCTCCGAAAGAAGAGTTGAGTAGCCGCTTGTCGCTGAATGCAGGTTTTAGCGCTGACTTTAAACAAGTTGTCACCAGCCCTGACGGTGATGTTGTGATGGAAGGCGAGGGCACAGTAGAGATTGCACGCCCTAGCTTGTTCCGTTGGGAAACGACTTTCCCTGATGAAAACCTATTGGTCTCTGATGGTCAAAGCTTGTGGTACTACAGTCCGTTCATTGAACAAGTGAGCATTTACTGGCAAGAACAAGCCACATCGCAAACGCCATTTGTATTGCTGACTCGTAACCAAGAAAGCGATTGGGACAACTACAACGTCGCGCAAACGGGTAACCAATTTACGCTAACGCCAACGGCTGTGGACTCTAATCAGGGCGATTTCCAGATTAACATCACCGAGAAAGGCATTGTTCAGGGCTTTAATGTGATTGAACAAGACGGCCAAAAAGGTGAGTTTACCTTTAACAATGTTGACTTAGGTAAACCTGCTGCTGACCGCTTTACTTTTGTGGCGCCAGAAGGTGTCGAGGTCGACGACCAAAGAAACTGATCCAAACTGGCAGATCGTTTGGTAGTAAGTCGATAGGCATTGATGCCATCAACGAATCAAGAGATTGCAATTGAGTAATTACAGCTTAGATTTTGCAGGGGACGAAGATTTTCGTCCCCTTGCTGCTCGTATGAGACCTGAAACTGTTGAACAGTATATCGGCCAGCAGCATATATTAGGTCCAGGTAAACCCCTTCGCAGAGCGTTGGAGGCGGGCCATATCCACTCCATGATTTTATGGGGGCCTCCGGGCACCGGTAAAACCACGCTGGCAGAAGTGGCAGCTAATTACGCCAATGCAGAAGTCGAGCGCGTGTCAGCAGTGACTTCGGGTGTAAAAGACATTCGTATCGCCATTGAAAAAGCGCGTGAGAACAAGCAAGCAGGGCGTAGAACGATTCTATTTGTGGACGAAGTCCATCGCTTTAATAAAAGTCAGCAAGATGCGTTCTTACCTCATATCGAAGATGGCACGGTTACGTTTATCGGCGCGACCACAGAAAACCCTTCTTTTGAGTTAAACAACGCTTTGTTATCACGTGCGCGTGTCTACAAACTGACTTCGCTTAATACTGAGGATATCTCCCTCGTCATTCGCCAAGCCATTGAAGATAAACAGCGTGGCTTGGGTGATGTGTCGGCTGATTTTGCTGATAACGTATTAGATCGTCTTGCGGAGCTGGTCAACGGTGATGCACGTATGTCGCTCAACTATCTAGAGCTGCTGTATGACATGGCGGAAGACAACGACAAAGGCGAGAAAGCGATAACATTGCAGTTGTTAGCTGAGGTGGCTGGTGAGAAGGTTGCTCGTTTCGATAACAAGGGTGATATTTGGTACGACCTAATCTCCGCCGTTCATAAGTCGATTCGAGGCTCTAATCCCGATGCTGCGTTGTATTGGTCGGCGCGAATGATTGCAGCGGGTTGTGACCCTTTGTATATAGTAAGACGCTTGCTGGCGATTGCTTCTGAAGATATTGGTAATGCTGATCCAAGAGCAATGCAGGTCGCAATGTCGGCTTGGGATTGCTTCACGCGTATTGGCCCAGCAGAAGGGGAGCGTGCGATTGCGCAGGCGGTTGTCTATCTAGCGTGTGCGCCAAAGAGTAACGCTGTTTACACGGCTTGGAAGCAAGCCTTAACGGATGCTCACAACCTTCCTGAATATGAAGTCCCTCATCATTTACGTAATGCACCCACAACTTTGATGAAGGACATGGGCTACGGGCAAGAATACCGTTATGCTCATGATGAACCAGGTGCCTACGCCGCTGGAGAAAAGTATTTGCCGCCTGAAATGGGCGAAACACAATACTATTTCCCAACAAAACGAGGCTTAGAGACCAAAATTGGCGAGAAGCTAGATTATCTGGCGGATTTGGACGCAAAAAGCCCACAAAAACGCTATGAAAAGTAGTCTTTTTTGGATATCGTTACCTAGTCATAAAAATTCAATTAAATCGTTACAAATTGGTCGAAATAGCACCAGTTTTAGGGGTTTAGCAGTGATTCAGTAGCAATCTACTGAATATTCAAATAACTAAAGCATAGGATTAGCAATGCTGGATTCTAAATTACTTCGAGCTGAGCTGGATGAAACAGCGGCAAAATTAGCACGTCGAGGCTTCACCCTTGATGTAGAGACAATTCGTGAACTTGAAGAAAAACGTAAGTCCCTTCAGATGAAAACTGAAGAGCTACAAGCGTTACGTAACTCTCGATCGAAGTCCATTGGTCAAGCGAAAGCAAAAGGCGACCATGAAGAAGCTGAGCGTATCCTTGCAGAAGTAGGCAACTTAGGCGCAGAACTAGACCAAGCTAAAGTAACATTGGCTGAGCTTCAATCTGAGCTAGAAACGATCACAATGTCAATTCCTAACCTACCTGACGCAGAAGTGCCAGATGGTAAAGATGAAGACGACAACGTAGAAGTTTCTCGTTGGGGTCAACCTAAGACTTACGACTTCGTAGTGAAAGATCACGTGGATCTTGGCGAAATGTCTGGCGGTCTTGATTTTGCTAGCGCAGTTAAAATCTCTGGTTCTCGTTTTATCGTGATGAAAGGCAAATTCGCACGTCTACACCGTGCTATTGCTCAGTTCATGCTGGACCTTCACACTGATGAGCACGGCTACACAGAAATGTACGTACCGTACCTAGTGAACCACGATAGCCTATACGGTACTGGTCAACTTCCTAAGTTCGGCGAAGACTTGTTCCACACAAGCCCGCTAACTGAGCAAGTAAGTGATGTACCGCTTAAGACGTTATCGCTTATCCCTACTGCGGAAGTACCGGTAACGAACATGGTTCGTGACACGATTACTGATGAAGCTGAACTGCCACTTAAGATGACAGCTCACACTCCATGTTTCCGTTCTGAAGCGGGTTCTTACGGTCGTGACACTCGTGGTCTTATCCGTATGCACCAATTCGACAAAGTTGAATTAGTACAAATTACTAAGCCAGAAGACTCAATGGCAGCGCTTGAAGAGCTAACAGGTCACGCTGAGAAAGTACTTCAACTTCTAGAGCTTCCTTACCGTAAAGTGATTCTATGTACGGGTGACATGGGCTTCGGTTCTGCGAAAACTTACGACTTAGAAGTCTGGGTTCCAGCACAAGAGACATACCGTGAAATTTCTTCTTGTTCAAACATGTGGGATTTCCAAGCGCGTCGTATGCAAGCTCGTTTCCGTCGTAAAGGCGAGAAGAAACCTGAACTTGTACACACACTTAACGGTTCTGG
Organism: Vibrio sp. 10N.247.310.24; assembly: GCF_041467175.1. NCBI lineage: Bacteria > Pseudomonadati > Pseudomonadota > Gammaproteobacteria > Vibrionales > Vibrionaceae > Vibrio > Vibrio sp. 10N.247.310.24. The sequence continues at coordinate 349 of NZ_JBFSUD010000066.1, read as the reverse complement.
TCTTGCTGTTGGTCGTACTATGGTTGCTATTCTTGAGAACAACCAAGAAGCAGATGGCCGTATTGCTATCCCAACAGTACTTCAACCATACATGGGCGGCGTAACGCACATCGGCTAATGCCAATTTTGGTTAATCAAATTTAGATTAATCTGACTTGTTAGAATATTTAAAAGGCTTTGCTGTAATGGCAAAGCCTTTTTTGTATGCGGACGTTGTTTAAATAGAAGCTACATATATGAGAAGGCAGCCTCGGAAGTATTGTTTGCTTGTTTCCAGGCCAAGTCTGCTTGCTTATACCAATTCCATTAAATTCATGATCTAATATAGACTCTGAAAGGAGCCTATATG
>NZ_JBFSUD010000065.1:0-25844 GCF_041467175.1 Vibrio sp. 10N.247.310.24 | reverse complement strand
CTTTCTACTGAGATACGAGACACAATTACTCTTTATCGCCCAAACTGGTTAAATTCTAACAGTGACAACTACCCTGCCAGATAGAGATAGCGTACGGTTTCGAGAATGACTTCAGAGGGAAAGTGGCAGCCTTTAAACATGACGATTCAGAGTGTTGAGTGGAAATTGAACAAATCCTAACCTAAAGCTTCAAAGTTTGCGATAGAACCATTTTCAGGTTGTCGAAGAATTGTGTGGGCAAGTTGATGTGGAAGTTGGCCATATTTCAGCAGATAAAATATACGATACCGATGACGTCTATGACGCATTAGCGAGCGAATTTCCAGAAACTGGCATAGCGATTCCTCCCAAAGAAAATCTGTATGCTGACGACGCTCATAACCCTAAAAGGGTGAGCAATTTGGTGGTGTACTCTGCATTAAGTCCCACGCGCAGGCAAAAGACAAAGCAGTATGGAAAACGGAATGTCTCAGATAATGCAATGTAGCGTTACAAAACAATTATTGGCCCCAAATTACACAGTAGAGACTTTAACAATCAACAACAGGAAATGATGCAAGCGGCATCAATATTAAATCGATTTATGCAGCTTGGTATGACCGAGAGCTATCGAGTCGCCTAATGACATCAAAAGACAAAGTGGGTTGATTACGGAAACAAAGCCACTCAGAAGTGGCTGATGAACCGTACTTTTTGTCGCCCCAATATACAACGAGATTAAAAGATCTCCCTCAGATCATATATTGAAGGTTTCTAAACCTAGATTTGTGTATGGACAACTTTCGTGAGGAACGAGCGAATAGTTGTCCATACACAAATCCGACAAAGCAACGCCAAAGCGTTGCCCGTCAGGTTTATGCATTCGTTACTCTCTATGGCACCAATACTTACGGAAATTGGAAGTCCGTAGTAGGAAAGTAGAAAAACATTGATCGATGAACGTTAAGCTAGTTTTTCTAATATTCTTTATTTTATGTGGATAAGTAGTTTTTTTATTTACTAAATTGAGTTTATCCACATTATCCACAATCTCTATAACAGTATATAACCTCTATATGATCTATAATTTATATAAGATCTATAATTGCTAAAAAACACTTTAAAATCATAATGATATTGAGGTTTTGGCAACATATTATTAGTGTGATTGATCTTGTAGTTAGTCTTGTTGATCTTTTAATTAGTCTGGGGGTAACAAGAAATTAGTGTTATTGATCTAAATTTTAGTGTGAAGGTTACATTTTTTTAGTGTCCAAACAGACTTTATCCCATAAGTCTTGATATTGAGTGTTTCATTTTAGTATTTCTATTAAGGTTACAGGAATTTAGTCTAAAATTGTGAATTACGTTCTTGAGGTTACTGAAATTTAGTCTTATCCTTGTACTACACTAATAATCTGTTACCTGAAACTAATTACTATGACTGACCATCGACAGTTGATCACAACTGAAGACTACCGTGAATTGCCTAATGACTTTTTTAAGAAAAGCCATGCTTTAGTTTTTAGCCAGCTAGGACTGACGGCGAGAGAGCATGATACATTTGCACTCTTCCTCTCTCGACTACACGAAGACCATTGGGTTGCGTATCAGGAAGGTCGACACGTATACGCACCTGAATATACGTTTCAATCTGAAGTGTTAAAGGAGTGGTTTGGTCTTTCAGCAAAGCAGCTTTATCCAACATTAAAGCCTATGGCTAAAAGGCTCTCATCGCGCAAAGTAGGCTTAATGAACGATGCTGATCAAGAATTTGATTTTATGCCTCTTTTTAGTCGAGTTGCGTATAAAAAAGGGGCGCTAATTATGGTGCCTAACGCTGAATTAATGGATGCTTATCTTGCTCAGTCAGCTGGCCACGCTCAAATTAACCATTTATCTTTTCGTAGTTTGAAGTCAGAACATTCTAAGCGCCTTTACACTATTCTATCTCGCTTTAAAAAGCCTGGAATGAAGTTGCATGAGCAATCGATAGCGCAATTACATGGTTTATTCGGTCTCTTAGATGAGCAAGGGAAGTTAACCAAATCCAGTTATACCAACAACAAGGTCTTCATGGAACGATGTATTCGTAAGCCAATCGAAGAGCTTGCTTCTAACGAAGAAGTGAGAAAAGAGCTAAGCTTTTTGGTTGATGAAGAGTCTGGATCGTATGGTTATAAAGCTCGTTATCGAGGAAAGAGTATTGTTGCGCTTGAGTTCCTTTTCCAATGGAAGCAAAAAAGTGACAATAAAGGTGAGGCATTGGAAAGAGCAAAGTTAGCTGAAGAGCTAGCACCTGATAACCCGATGTTAAAACTCGCAAAAGAAGCCTTTAATATTGTACTTTCATACCCTGTCAATGGTGAGTTAAGTAAACACCATAAACTCGCCATTGAAAGTGTTAGGATGGGTATTATCGTAATGCCTGCAGATATGCAGTTTGATTCTATTTTCTATCACAGGTTAGAGTTAATGGAATTATGATTTTCAGGTAACAGATTTTTAGTGTTTTGCAGCTAACACTAAAAATTTGTTACCTTCAGTGATACTGATCTCAAGTTTTATATTCATCAACTTTGTTATGACATCTAAATAATGAGGTGGTTTGTTGTTAATAGGGCAAAACAACCCCCATTGTCCCCATTAAAAACCCCGCTCATTGGCGGGGTTGTTATTTACTTATCTTGCACTTTTTCAGAAACAAACCGTATGATATCGTCATACACATCAACGGGCAATCTACTCAATTCAATCTTAAGCCCCCGCTTATCACTGCTGTGAGATACCTTTGCATACTTGTTCTTGTCATCGAACAGCGCTAATGGTTTAGTCTTCCAGCTTATTTTATCTTTACCCTTTAAAAGCTTCGACTCCATCTGAGCAAGAACTTGCTTTTGTTTATCTTCTACAGAGACTAAATTATCTACATCCACCTTAAGTGAACTGATGAAATGTGCCGTTGTAGTACCTTCTTTATCTAACTGCTTTTCCACTTTAGCCAGCTTAGCGTAGTAACCATTTGGGATCCCTTCGCAATCAGGAAAGACCTCAATCAAACGCTGATCAACTGATGCTGCAGCAAAGCGCTTTCGGCAAGTTTCACGTCCAATATTCAGATAGTCAGCTAGTTCATCGAGCTTCGTAAAGCCTTGTGCTTGCATCACGCTTTTGTAATCAGCTCCCAATTCTCGGTAAGACAAGCGCTTTACAGATTGAGTAGTTTGAATAAAAGCGAGCAAATCAGCTTGGTCGATCTCCCCTTCAATAACCCATAGAGGTAAATCTTTTTTAGCATGGATGCAAGTGAAACGGCGACGTGAGCTATCAAGTAACTGGTAAGTGCCCTGCCCGTCTTTGGTCGCGACGCCTTCAGTATGTACGCCCTCTTCCTGAACGCTTGGTAATATATCACGCACAGCATCAAGCGTAAGCGAATCTTGGCGACGTGGATTTAAAGGGTGAATTGCAGTTTTAACTTCAAGTTCATCTGATTTAACCACCACTCTTTCTGCAGTGGCTGTTTTACCGCTAGCAAACGTGAATGTTTTTTTAGGGGGTTCGGCTTTAACTCGTTTTCCTAATTGATTGCCTTGGTTAAAGCCGGTTCGCTTGTCTTGAGGTCGTAACATGTTATAGCCCTTTTGTTGCTAGCTGCTTAATTTCAGTGATGAATTGGTGGTACACGGCATTCACCGATGTCATAGCTAAATCAAATTGTTTACCACTACAAATCTGCTCTGATTTTCGAATATCCAGTACTGTACGGTTGCTTTCCGCAGCCGCGACAAACGCTTCAGAGTGACGGATCGCTGTTGATAATAAATGCCCTTGCGCCGCACGCAGCAATTTATCAAACACTTTAACTTCATGAGCGCTCTTCTCATCGAAGTTCACTGGAAGCAATTTAGCCCACTTTAAATTTTTTCCTTGTGATGGTAATGCTCTAAATGTACCTGGCATAGTGGCCATGTAGTTACTCGTTGAGGCAAAATCAAACTCTCGTGGGGTGACTGGAATCAAGACCGCATCAGCCGCCTCATTCACTGCCCAGAGAATTGGAGAGTTCTGTGGGGGCGTATCGATGAAGATTAGGTCGTACTCTTCTTTAAGTATGGGTAAGATTTTTTCACGCAACACACTCAGCAAATTCCGTTGACCTATTTCATCTTGCCCCCAGTAAGAATCGACAAAGCGTTCGTCTGATGGGAAGGCAGGAATCACATCTAAGTTAGGGAGGTGAGTCTTAAACGGAATCGCTTTAACTAACTCGTCATAACGGTAGTCATTAAGGTATTGAGAAAAATCACCTTCGGGCTCTTGGCCTGCTAGCGCGATATCAACAGCTGTCATGTAGACTGATTCATCGTCGGCTTGATGAATCAGGTTTTGGCCTGTTGAGCCTTGGGGATCTAAATCTATCACTAGGCAGCGTGCATTAAGATTAAGATCAAGCGCAGCAGTGGTCGCTAGGGTTACTGTCGTGGTGGATTTGCCAGTGCCCCCTTTATGGTTTTCCACTACAACGGTTGTCGGTTCAAAGCGCTGGTTGTACTTAGGAAAGTTCATGAACTCCATCATATTGGCGACGTCGAAGCGATTATACAGGTGAGTGCGTCCTTGGATAATAGGAGCGCCAACGACGCCCTGCTCGGTTGCTTCATCTATTCTAGAATTGAAGGTCACACGAGATAAGCCAAACAGCTCTTGAAGCTCTTTCTTCTTCAATGAGTGATTATAGATAAGCCTATCGACACTCCCCTCAATTTCTGTATCAGTTACTTTGATCTGCATACGCTCTTTGATAACGGCTTTCAGATCTGACTGCTCTTGCTGCATACGTTCACAAACAAGTTCTAATGAATCGATGATGGTGGTCATTGGGTGCCCTTAATGCCTTAATTTCATGTAACCAATATAAAGCACTAAAGATACAAATTAAACCTTTTAAGAATATTTTTAATTAATAAAGGTTTAAGTTTGATGGGTGTCTAAACGGGGACAATGGGGGTTGTTTTCAAAACAACCTTATCAAATTACTCTGAATATTATTCTTTCATCTGGTTTAACAGTGGTGGTGCACGAGACTTAATTAAGGGCAATAAGTACGTATTTGAGAGAGCACTAGACGTGATTTTAAAAGAGCGATCTGCTATCGGCGTTGGGAAATTTAAGCAGGTCCGCTTTTAATAGCGGTCTACCAGTAATAGTCGGTGCTCTATTTACGGTTGAATTCAAAGAATTCTTCAACGTACTGAATAAACTTAAATAACGAGATTAACCTTGTTATTCTTAGCGTGTTCAAGTCACGCCTTAATTGTTAATTATGTTTGGGCTGAGGCGCGGTTGTATCACCTTGACTACCTTGAGCTCAGGCTTTTCGGACGTTCTTCCACCGGATTATAAGAGTTAGCGACCATTCATGAGCCTTAACTTAAAGTACTATCAAGCAATAGACCAAACGATTTCAAACGCCTCCCCTCTCGTTATTATTCATTTGACCAAAGCCAAGCCTATTGGCCTACAAAAAAAAGAAATGAGTTTTTGGTAGAGTTCATCAAGCCAAAGATAAAACAGCCTCAATATTCTAAATGTAAGAAAGAGCTGAAGACCATGCTGAGTATAGGCAGGAATGCCAAGGGCCACCTAGAGGAAAATTTATGGCAAATGAACGAAATTAACCTCAATTATCAAGCCAAATTCACTCATTAGGATGAGCTCTACATCATGTTGACCGCTCTCTTTGAACAGCAGTGTTTTGCCTCAATGTTAGAAAATGAAACCTTTTTCTAAGAAGGTTAAAACTCATCGATTAAATACGTTGATTGATAAAGTCCAAGGTACAGGAACCTATCGAGTGGAAGTGGGTCATATTGATGATCAGGAAGTTATTCATCTGCTACTGCATAGGACTGAAAAGCAAATGCTAGTCGATCTGTTGAAAGTTCGGAAATGTCTTGCTGCTCGATTGTTGGTTTATGTCAGTTCTAATAGCGATCCTGATATGAGTGTGGTGATGAAAGCGGTGGAGGGGGGCTGTTGGATGAATGCATGATTCATTCCCTAGGAAACTATACTTATGCTGCAAAGGTATTGGGACTCGATCGTGGCACAGTAAAAAGGAGGTATGAACGCTTTCTCAAAGAGAAAGGTGAGATGAATTGTATAAGGACATAGGTCATGGTTCATTTTCTGGTCGTTATCACTTGATTTTTATCACGTGTGCTTCGTTTTATCTCTAATAGAGTGGTTCTGTTGTTGATGCTTCTTCACTGGGACGTTCTCGCTCCGCTCGGTTTATTCCTTCGTTTTGCTCCTCTGTCGACAACTTGAGTTGCTTTATCGAGCCTGCTCGATGAGCTTCTACGTTCCTGAGAACAATCACCCAAGGCACTTCTCTCTTCGTTCGAGGCACCTCGTCCTCTCTCCTCGTTGATCTCTCTGTCTTTGAATAAGTTCGAATAAGGGCTTGTTTTCTTATGCGCCGATTTCTTTCACTCGCTTCATTTTTGGGTTCGCAGGCTGTTAACCGTCTCTCCCCACAACCTGTTTTTCAAGGGAGGCTTTGCCGCTGTGCGCCCTTGCAAAGCAGAACGATGTTGAGAGAGCGGACAGCCAAGCGGCTCCGAAAAGTGATACTCAAACAGAAAGGAAATTCTCATGGCGCAACAAAACTCAATCCCAACTCTCTCTAATTCAAATTCATCGACCAGCGTTTCGCCGCTGGGGCACGAAAGCTCACCAAAAAATGATATCTCTAGTCCTTTGGCGGTATTGAAGTTGCGCTCTCAAGTCAAAAAGTGTCGTGATGAGGCGAAAAAAAAGTCTGATTGGGTTTCCAAAATCCAGCGTTTGAAAATGTTCAGTCGTCGTCAATCGCCCGAGCAGCAGGCTGATATCGCAGCGTTAAAAGACCAAGGGTTCGTTGAAGCTATCAAGCAGCAGTTTCCGCTATTGGGGTCGCGTCGTTTTGCTTTCCATGAAATCCGTGACTTTTTCATCGAATTAAATGGCGCTGGCTTTGGTGAATGGTTTCTTCACGAGCGAGCGGATCACATCATTCTGTACACCAACTACGGGTCAGTATTTCCAGCATTGCGATTTGTGACAAAGGGGGAGGGGACGTTTAAGTGCTCAGGGTTTTGTTTTGATGTGCGTTTTGGCGCTTAGGGTGTCACATTAAAATACATTATATGCTGACAGATCCAGGCCGCGATTTGGGTTGTGTGTAGGAATGAGCCAGCGAAGAACCTGTTAGATCGAATCTGACAGAATCGAGCTAGCGCTTTTGCTAAATTAACAATTTATAAATGACCAAAAAAACCTAATGTTAGTATTGACAGGTTTCTCTTGGGATAATATTTTAAAAAAACGAACTGACAGATGAAGTTCTTAAGTTGCCCACTTCGCCTTCTTAGGGAAGCTAGGGCAATTGTAATCAAGGAACGTTGACGTTGTAGTATGCGACATTAGCGAGTTCCTTAAACCTGTTAACACCTGGAACATATGTCTTACGGCGCCTACGTGGTGCAATAGAGTCTGTCTCCGGTCTTGGTGTACTAAACACTAAGAACTATTGCTTATTTATGAGGATAGTATTATGCGTAATGTAGATTTTTCTCCGCTATACCGTCATGCCATTGGTTTTGAACGTCTATTTAACCTAGCGGAGAGTAGCACGAATAAGCCATCTTGTAATGGCTACCCTCCATACAACATCGAGCAGAAAGACGAAAACAACTATCGTATTACGATGGCTGTAGCTGGTTTTTCTGAAGATGCACTAACTCTTACCCAGAACGAAAATATGTTAATCGTTTCCGGTGAAGTTCAGCCTGTAGAAACTAAACCTAATTACCTTTATCAAGGGATCGCAGAGCGTAACTTTGAACGTAAATTCCAGATGGCTGACTACGTAACCGTTAAAGCAGCGAGTATGGGAAATGGTTTGCTGCACGTAGACCTCGTCCGTGAAGTCCCAGAAGCAATGCAACCCCGTCAGATCTCAATCCACAAATAATGACTGGGGAAACAGGATCGGATAAGGTGATTTTAGTATTCGATTTTACTAACCTTGTCTAAAAATATTGCTGTTTATCACCACTAGAGTGCAAGACTTAAACGCTTGTACTCATATAGAAGAATAGAATTACATATTTTGCATTAGAAAAAATAATTTTAATAAGAGAGGTCTTATTATGAGTAAAATTATCGGTATTGACTTAGGGACAACAAATTCATGTGTTGCCGTACTTGACGGCGACAAACCTCGCGTACTAGAAAATACTGAAGGCGAACGCACAACAGCCTCGGTAATCGCATACACTGAAGGTGAGACGCTAGTTGGTCAACCTGCGAAGCGTCAAGCGGTTACTAACCCTCAAAACACCCTATTCGCTATCAAGCGTCTAATCGGTCGTCGTTTTGAAGATGAAGAAGTTCAACGCGATATCGAAATCATGCCTTTCAACATTGTTAAGGCTGACAACGGTGATGCCTGGGTTGAAGCGCAAGGCCAAAAAATGGCTGCTCCTCAAGTATCTGCTGAAGTTCTTAAGAAAATGAAGAAAACAGCTGAAGACTTCCTAGGCGAAGAAGTAACTGGCGCAGTTGTTACTGTTCCTGCTTACTTCAACGATGCTCAGCGTCAAGCAACGAAAGATGCTGGTCGTATCGCAGGCCTAGATGTTAAACGGATCATCAACGAACCAACTGCTGCTGCTCTAGCTTACGGTCTAGACAAGCAAGGTGGTGATCGCACTATCGCTGTATACGACCTTGGTGGTGGTACATTCGATATCTCTATCATCGAAATTGATGAAGTAGAAGGTGAGAAAACTTTCGAAGTTCTTTCAACTAACGGTGATACTCACCTTGGTGGTGAAGATTTCGATAACCGCATGATTAACTACCTAGTAGATGAGTTCAAAAAAGAGCAAGGTATCGACCTTAAAACTGATCCACTAGCAATGCAGCGTGTTAAAGAAGCAGCAGAAAAGGCGAAAATCGAGCTTTCTTCTACTACTCAAACTGACGTAAACCTACCTTACGTTACGGCTGATGCGAATGGCCCTAAGCACATGAACATCAAAGTGACTCGAGCGAAGCTTGAGTCTCTAGTTGAAGACCTAGTTCAACGTTCTCTTGAGCCACTAAAAGTAGCTCTTGCAGATGCTGCCCTATCTGTAGGCGAAATCACTGACGTTATCTTAGTGGGTGGTCAAACTCGTATGCCTATGGTTCAAGCTAAAGTAACTGAATTCTTCGGTAAAGAGCCACGTAAAGATGTGAACCCTGACGAAGCTGTTGCAATGGGTGCTGCTGTTCAAGGTGCAGTGCTAGCTGGTGACGTTAAAGATGTTTTACTACTTGACGTTACTCCTCTCTCTTTCGGTATCGAAACGATGGGCGGGGTAATGGCTAAGCTTATCGAGAAAAACACAACTATCCCGACTAAAGCGGTGCAAGTGTTCTCTACAGCTGAAGACAACCAAAGCGCAGTAACTATCCACGTTCTTCAAGGTGAACGAAAGCAAGCGACTTACAACAAGTCTCTTGGTCAGTTCAACCTAGAAGGTATCCAACCAGCTCCACGTGGCATGCCACAAATCGAAGTAACATTCGACCTAGACGCGGATGGGATCCTGAACGTATCTGCTAAAGATAAAGCAACAGGTAAAGAGCAAAAGATCACGATACAAGCATCAGGTGGTTTGTCTGAGGAAGAGATCGAAGCAATGGTACAAGAGGCAGAAGCTAACAAAGAAACGGACAAGAAGTTCGAAGAGCTAGTCATTGCACGTAACCAAGCTGACCAAATGATTCACGGTACTAAGAAGCAAGTAGAAGAAGCGGGTGAAGCTCTACCTGCAGACGAGAAAGTTAAAATCGAAGCGGTTATCGAAGCTCTAGAATTAGCTAAGTCTGGTGACGAAAAAGAAGTGATCGACGCTAAAGTTCAAGAACTTATGCAAGCAGCTCAAAAGCTAATGGAAATTACTCAACAGAAAGCACAAGCACAGCAAGCTGATGAACAACCTAAGCAGGACGACGATGTTGTTGATGCTGAGTTTGAAGAAATGAAGTAACGCCACTGACGGATAATTGCTTTCGAGCTGTTAAACGTTGAGTTATGTATCATGGAGACGTGAACTTATTGGTATTCAGGGCGTAAGAGGTCACTCATACGCCCTTTTTTGTTTGAATGAGAAATTGAGTGAGTTTTTAGCATGTCAAAACGAGATTATTACAGCGTGCTAGGTGTATCTAAGGGAGCCTCGGAGAAAGAGATTAAAAAAGCCTACAAGAAGTTGGCGGTGAAGTATCACCCCGATAAAAATCCCGGAGATGCGACAGCAGAAGCGAATTTCAAAGAAGTAAAAGATGCTTATGAAATTTTAACAGACAAAGAAAAGCGCATTCAGTATGACCAATTTTGTCATACTGAATCTGAGAATCGTGGTTTTGGTGGTCACAGTGGGTTCGAAGACTTCTTTAGTGATGCCTTCCGCCAACGTGGCGGCGGCTTTGGTGGAGGGTTTGAGGATCTCTTCTCACAAACTCGTGGTGGACACGGGCGCCCACGCGGACAAAAAGGTCAAGATCACCAATATACGCTTACTGTAGACTTTATTGATGTGGTTCAAGGGGCTGAAAAAACGGTCGAATTGCTAATCAATGGTAAACAGAAAAAAATCAAAGTTAAGATCCCTTCGGGTATTAAAGATGGTGAAAAGATACGTTACTCCGGTAAAGGTGGTTTAGGCGTTAATGGTGGTCCTTCGGGGGATTTATTATTCATTATTGCAACCAGACCACATGGGTTTCTAGACCGCGATGGTAATGACATTATTTGTCACACCAAAGTTGATATGGTTACTGCGGCTTTAGGGGGGGAAGTTACGGTGAATGTGTTAGACAGTCGCTTTAAACTCAAAATTCCAGCGGGTACTCAAACAGGGCGCAAATTCAAGATGACGGGGAAAGGCGTGACAAGTCGTAAAGGTGAAGCGGGCGATCTATTGGTGGAGGTTCAAGTTGAAATACCCAAAAATCTAACCGATGCACAACGTGAGTTGTTAGAACAATTTGGAGCAACGCTTTAGTCATTTAAAGTAAAATGAACAAAACCAGCTCTAGAGCCAAAGCCGTATAATGTGGGGTTGTATCGCAAAATTATGATGAAGTATAAGTGTACTGGTTTTTAGATGTAATTAGGCTGCTAGTGCGTAAAATTGCTCCCAAGCAGATAAGCCTTCAGGATTATCGAGCTGTCCGTTTTTAATTATCGACCACAGTTCCACGCCTGCCAGGGTGGAACTGGCTCTCTCATACAAATTCCCCCCCTAAACACTGATGTATTTTACCTTTCACTTTCCGGTGACTTTGCTCAACTATATTGTTCAGATATTTAACTTGAAATACTTCAATCAAGTTGAGTCTCTTCTCCGTCAGCCAGAGTTGAACATTGATGTTATGCAGCGCTAACGCGTTGGTACCACTCTTATCGATAACCACTTTTTCTGATAAACCATTATAGCCGATTGCCTTGGTAAAGAAGGCGCGAGCCGCTTTCTCATCATGGCGATCGCAGAGTAAAAAATCAATGACATGGCCGTTCGCTTCTCCCACGACACCAGGAAATGGACTGTTTGTTTGAGGATGTATGGCAGCCACTAGGGGGGCCAAGTTCTTCACTCTTGTCCCGCGCAAGTTTATTGCTTGGCAGTAACCTGCTTGGTAAACCATTTTGTGCAATGGCCTTATTCAGAAAGGCTTTGGCAGCTGCCTCATCACGGTTCGGGCTAAGGTAGTAATCGATCACGTTTCCAAATTTATCGACGGATCGATAGTGGCGTGATCTACAACAACTCTACGCTCAAGCTGTATCTCTTCAATTTCACGATAACTGAGTTTATAGGCGAGATAATAACGTACGGTTTCAAGAACAACTTCAGAAGGAAAGTGACAGCCTTACACATTAAGAATCAGTTTCATGAGTAGAAATCAAGCAAACCTTAACTTAAATCCTCAAAGTTTGCGACAGAACCTAAATTAGTCACCGTACGGTGCTTCTTTCTTGGATTGTATTATCGATCATATGTTAAATTGACAAAATTAGGCTGGCTTTTGCGCGGTAGGGGACGACTCTAGCTACAACCGCTCGAAAGTCAGCCATTTCTCTTTCCATACCCTAGAGTTTTCTCCTGAAAGTTAATTACAGAATTTAGTTAAATGTTAACGGATTGTGATGTGTTTTGGTTTCGCTTGATTTTTTGATCCTAAACCTCAAAATGATCAGTTTTCTCTAAATTAGTAATACTGACGCCGCTTCGCTCTGTCGGCTTCATACTGACTCTACATGCAAGTATATAGCAGCCAGAATGAACCATATATAAACAAGAACATATTGAAATTATTGATTAATTCAACATTAATCAATTGGTGAGGATGTTTATTGTGTCGTGATGTGATTCTTATTATACTGGTTAGATATCCAGTAAAAAAAGGGCTATTTATGAAAAAAATGTTACTTGCGGTGGGAATATCATCAGCGCTATTGGGCTGTACGAACACTGCAACGCCCCCCCCCTATTACCAATCATATTGAGATTGGGACAAAGGCAGGGGCACACAGTGTTATTGTGTTAAATTTTAACAATGCTGAAGCGATGCCTGAGTATCAAACCTACGATGTGTATTTATATTTATCTCAGTTGCCGGAAAGTAAGGGGTTTGAGATTTGCAATTTTGAATATGACAATTGTGGTAGTCAGTACTCCGCCTGGCAACATGTATTACGTCCCGAGCAAAATGGCATTTGGCTTAGTTATGATTTCAAGTTTCCTTTGAGCTTAACGCAAAAATACGATGTGAATTTAGCTAATATTCAAACGATAGCTAATCAGGCGTTTTTAGAATGGGATAAGGCAGAAAGTCTTTATACCAAAGAAGTTTCTATGTCAGGTAAAACAGTTCAAATCGAGTCTTTAACAGCAACAGCCCATCAATTACCTTAACCACTCCAGTATGTAGTATCGTGATCAGTTGATTTCGATACTACGGAACGTTTTCCCCCAAAGTCAGTAATTCCGTGTGATACCATGAACAACACGCTCTAATCTGCTTGTGTGTGTATTTCTGACTCTAAGAGGAAAATACACAATGACTAAAGCTAGAGCCAAAGCAAAAAGCCTTACCCCGTCACAAATCCGCAAGTTACTTGTTCGATGCCAACTAATGCAAAACCCTGAGCTAAAGCGTGTGGTTTTGGCCTTGTCTTTTTCGACTTTGCGAGTCTCTGAACTCGCCCAACTCACAGTTGATGATGTACTGATGCCTACTGGCAAAATTAAAGAAGAGATCTACCTTAGAGCTTCACTGTGTAAACGAAGAAAGCCCCGTTCTATCTGGTTAAGTAAATTAGCCAAACAAATGATCCAAGAGTGGGTTGATTACCGAAAGTCGCACAATTGGGCAACCACTTTTAACAACAGCTACCAGGGACTAAACCCGCTAAGTAAACTTGTGTTGAACAATCGTGCACGTAGCTACTCGATGAAGCGTAAAACTAGAATAAATCAGGCAGGTGAACAGGTTGATTATCAGGCTTGTGATGTACTGGAGTTGATGATCAGGAATATCTATCAGCGGAGCGGATTAAAAGGCTGTAGTAGCCACACAGGGCGTAGAAGTTACGGTTCGAACATGAATGCTCAAGGGATTGAGTTAAACGCAATACAAAGAGCATTAGGCCATGCTGAACCGTCAATGAGTTTGGAGTACATCGACATTTCAACGAACCAATTATCTAAAGCGGCTGAACTAGCATTGTAGTTATAACAATGTTGACACCAAGATTAAAATATATACAATCACTATTGTTATAACAATGTACACACATAGAGGTTGAGATATGCGCACTCAAGTACGAAAAATTGGCAATAGTCTTGGCAACATAATTCCTGCTACGTTCATTCGTCAGCTTGGTTTGGTTGAAGGGGCTGATATTGAGGTTAAAGCCGATGGTAAAAAAATCACTATCGAACCAATCAAACGCCCGAAGAAACGCTTTCCGTTCAGCGAAAAAGAACTTCTGAACGGCTTAGATGCTCATACGGCACATGCTGACGAATTAGCGGTTGTTTCTGGTAAGGAGTTAGGCGAGTAATGGCTCAGTACATCCCTAAACGTAATGACATTATCTGGTTAGATTTTGAACCCGTGAAAGGCAAGGAGATCGGTAAATACCGTCCTGCTCTTGTCCTTTCAAGTAAAGAATATAATCAGCAAACGGGGTTACTTATCTGTTGTCCGATTAGTACCAGTATTCGAGGTCAAGCTACCGAGGTTCCGGTAATGAATTTGGATAAACCTAGTGTCGTGGCATCAAGTTTGATTCAAACACTCTCTTGGAAAGACCGTAACGCGAAGAAGATAACCACCGCTGAAAACGGTGTGATGGAAGATGTTTTACTAAGACTTATCCCGTTGATTGGGGCTGAGTCTCTGTTTGAAGAATAAACGAGGGAATATGTTATGAATAATGTCGGTTGGATTTATATTATAGGATCTTCATCTGATTACTCTCGTTGTAAAATAGGCAAAACAATTAACAACCCATTAAAAAGATATCTGAATCTAAGAACAGCAGATCCTAAACTTCACCTTCAAGTCGCATATTGTGTTCCACACAAGCTTCTTTCTAAGGCAGAAGCAGCAATTCATCTGGAGTTAGAAGAATTTAGACAGCTAACTCATGAAGATACTCTATCTGAGTGGTTTTCTTTAGATACTGAAACGGCAGAGAGCTTGATTGATATGTACATTGAGTCATGGTTTTTAAAAAAGCCAATAGTTTTAGATTCATTCAGTTGTGATGCACCGTTCAAAATGTATGAAGATGCACTACGGTCAATATAAGGGGAAAAAGGTTATGGCATGGGTTATTGAAATAACACAGAGGCTTTCGGTTCGTAACAGTGAAGAGGGGCTAGACAGGTCATACGTTACCGCAATCAAACGATGCGGTACGAATTGCTCAATTACTACTTCTTTCGATAATGCAAAGGTTTACAAAAACCGTAAGCACTTTCAAAAACTACTAGATTTTTTTGAACAGTCTGAAATCGCCTATGAACTAATTCCAGTCGAAGATAAGGGGTAAAGTATGCAGTATGAAACAGATCCAAAAGGTTTGTCATGGCCTATCAAACCTTCACTTATCATTGATGATATTGCCGCTGGAATAGTGAATATTTCCTTATCACCAGAAGTTCCGTTATCCACTTTTTCACTTAAGCAATCTTTCGAAAATATGACGTTCAAGGGTGAAGCTAAAGAAAAATGGATCGAGGTGCTTCGCGATATTGCTGACGAACTGGAAAAGCAGGGGTAAATAAACACATGGCTAAATATAACCAAATCACGCAAGCAGATGGATGGTACTTTGTACATGAAAATGTTGTAGATAAAGACGATAAACCATATGTCGTCTACCGAGTGGCAGTTTGGGCTTTAGATGAAGAAAATGATGTTATAGGGCTAATACATGTTAGTGGATTAACCTTAGAAAATACTCAAACACCAAAACTAATTCCCCCACCTCCAGTACAGGGAAGCTACCTGCATGAA
Organism: Vibrio sp. 10N.247.310.24; assembly: GCF_041467175.1. Taxonomy (NCBI): domain Bacteria; kingdom Pseudomonadati; phylum Pseudomonadota; class Gammaproteobacteria; order Vibrionales; family Vibrionaceae; genus Vibrio; species Vibrio sp. 10N.247.310.24. The sequence goes on along the minus strand of NZ_JBFSUD010000065.1, from coordinate 10,232 downwards.
TCAGAGCTTTCTACTGTTCAATCTAGTTGTTTAAAACAACAATGATTGAGTTTGATGTAAAAAAATCGTAGGTGAAAGCGTCTATGAACGGTTGGGGGAAATGGATGTTTTGGATTACATTTGCTATCTGTTTTGTCCTTGGTGGAGCAAGACAGGCATCAACAGAAGCCTTTCAAAAAACGGAAGGTGCGAAAAAGCTATATTTTTTGACTGCGAATGTTGTTTTTAGCGCGTTCATTGCGTGGCTAGTTACAGCAATTTTCGGCTAGGAATGGAAAAACAGTGCATGAGGATGGGGTTAATAGACCAGTCTATTGGTGGGTAGATTACTTACCAAAGATAAGCCTTGCTAACCGCTGGCGCAAATGGGCTACCTAGAAACCGCCAACCTCGATTTTGTTTTAACACATATTACTAATTTTGTTAAAAGTAAGGGGAAATTCATGCCAACAATGACACCAGAAAAAAAATTTGAAGTATCGTACAGAAATCGGTCTGGAGATATGACAACTAAAAAGACCGTAGCAACTGGCGCTAACAACACGACCGTTAAGAAGCGTTTTGAATCAATGGGCTATCAAGTTATTGCTGTTGTGTATAAAGGGCTTACTGGCCGTTCAATTCAAACAAGCTAACTAGGGGAAATTCGTGAAAATACCTAAAAGCGATTTAGTTAAGCTTGTTAATGCCTTGCCTGATGATTCTGAGGTCTCAATAAAAGATTTGAGCGTTATTTATGGTTATTACCAAAAAGGTCTTGATGATAAGTCTTGCATTGGTTTTGAGGGGCATATTACTTCAAAAATGGAGCGAAACGAGGTGCTGAAAATGGCTTACGAACTTGCTTTTAACGAGTCACAACATAGCGAACTACACGATTAAGAGGGAAAAAATGTCTGGAAAATTCAAATACTTCATAGTACTCACTCAAGAGAATGAAGGTGCTGCTAGATCAGAAGGTACGGATGCGTATTTTGTTAATCCAGTAAGTAAAGGCGATACAATTTATTGGGATAATGAACATGGTAGCTGTGGCGGTGTTATCAAATCAGTGGAACATCACCCTACGGTATCCGTTCTCATTGTTAGTAAAATTAAATTTGGGGGAGGGGTGTGACAAAGCCTGATGTGTTAAGAGTTGTTGAATTTGTGATTAACAACGCCAAGAAGGGAGAGCATTTTAGTGTTGCTGAAGCCTCTCAATCGAAAGAACTTAATGGTATTTCGATTTATCGAATCGCTGAAATACTGAGGTCTACTTGTTTGGAACCACAAGGGCCATCAAGTTTAGAACGATTAACTACAATTAATACCTCAACATATCAACACGCAGAACAAGGAAGGTGGTCTTTAAATGCACCTGCTTATTTTGGCTATCTTACGTATCAATCTAATTTGAAAGCAGAACAAGCAAATAAACATGCAAGAAATGCATTTTGGGTAGCTATAGCGACAATGGTTATTTCTATTATCGCTATATTTTTTAACTTAATCGCTTACCAAGAATAGATAATGAAGGGGCTGCGTTGTGGTGAAGGCTTGAGTTGGGCGTTACCCTTCGGGCAAGGCTTTTCGCTTGTATCTTTCATCTATGGCCTAAGAGTGGCGCTGTTGCATCGCTCAATCCTCTGGTCTTTTGATAGATCTTAGGCGCAACGATAACTTTGAGGCATCCCCATTGCGGTAAAGCGGTTCAAAACACCACAAGCAATCATCATTTCCATCTTTTGATTGTTAAAACTTCGGCTGTGGAGTTGGTTACCAAATGTTCGTTTATATCGCTGCATTGCCAATTCTCCATGAGCACGTTTTCCATACTCGTGCTTCTTTTGCCAGGCGATTTGACCTTTCGCCGCAATTTCTATCATCGCTCGACTTCGTACTCGATGGTCTCGCTGTTCATCGTAGAGCAAATTTTCCTTGGGTGGAATGACAATATCAGCATCCGGGAAGTGGCTATCTAACGTGTCATATACCGTATTTTCGTCATAGGCCTTATCCGCAAATACTTGTCCTACCGGTACGCTTATTTGGTCACAAATATCTCCGACTACAGCCTCATCCTTCGTGTTCTTGTCTGTCATAACTGCAGCTCTAATGTAGTGGCTGTGATCGGAGCCAATATGCATTTTTCGCCAACTACGCTTACTACTCACTTTGTGTTTTTCTTGATGCCATTCGTCTCTACCAAACCTCTTTAAGCCTGTAGAGTCAATGGTTAGCGCGACGACATCATTATTTTCAATCTGTGTGTTATGTTGCTTTGGGTAGAGTGGCGTTTTGATATTTAGGCCTTGAAGTCTACGAGAAAGTTGGCTGTAGCTAGGGCAAGTTAATGGGAAGTCCAACATGTCAAATAACGAATCAATATAACCTTGAGCTTGACGCAAGGGTAAGCGTAATACCATTCGGATTTCATGACATATCAATATAGCTTCATCAGTATAGTGAGGGCTAGAGCCAGTGCCGTCATAGGTACGGTCTTTATGGTTCCATGTATCTAAGAGCTCTTCGTTTATCCAAATATCGATTCGTCCTCGGTTCATCAATGATTGGTTGTATTCAGGCCAGTTCGTCAGTTTATAGGTTTGCTTTGGAATGTGGTGGCGCTTTGAATTGTTAAACTTGTTTGGCATGGATAAGTAAGCCTCGAGGCGAAAACTGCATTATATCAGTAGAAGCCTCGTGATTATTGTGCTGCTCCGAAATACGAGCGATGCAACAACGCCCCGAACAAGCGTTTTACGCTCATCATCACCTCATGTATCCTGATTCAGTGTTGTGATCCATGCCAAGGTGCACCCAAATCTTTCTTTTGACTTAATCATTGTTGCAATGATTAAGGCTGTTCCCCCGCTTTGTTTTAACAACTGTTCATTAAGGTGTAACTTTATGGACATTACTCACAATCATCTAATAACTGTTCAGTTAGTCTTTATAATTTAAAGTGAACATGTACACTTGTGTATCAATATCTTTAAGTTCACTTTTAGGCCATTTTATGAAAATTGGTTATGCTCGTGTTAGCACCCAAGACCAAACGCTCGATGTTCAACTTGAACAACTTAAACGTCTTGGTTGTGAAAAAATTTACCAAGAGCAAGCGAGCGGTAAATCTTCTGATAGAAAACAGCTTAACCTGTTGCTGGATTTTGCAAGGGAGGGAGATGTTATTCATGTTACCAAAGTCGACCGCATTGCTCGAAATACCATTGATGCTTTGCAAATTGCCGATCAACTAGCGCAAAAGAAAGCGGGTTTGGTGTTTCATGATTTGGGGGATTTAGATATCAATAGCGATGTAGGTCGAGTTATTTATACGACCATATCGGCGTTTGCTGAAATGGAAAGAAAACGAATATTACAGCGTTGTAATGAAGGCAGAGAGCGTGCTCGCTCTGAAGGAAGGCATCTTGGCCGATTTCCTAATAAGACGCTTCATACACGTATTCAAGAGCTTGCAGGCCAAGGAATGAACAAGCATGCGATCAGTAAAGAGTTAGAGTGCAGTAGGACTACGGTCTATAAGGTTCTAGGAAAAAATATCTCTCTTTAGAATCGCGAACAAAGCTGTTCTTTAAATGAGTAAAGAGCTGACTGACGTTGCTTCGCTCTGTCGGCTTCATACTGACTCTACATGCAAGCATATAGCAGCCAGCACGAACCTATCCCTTGATGAAATAAACAAATTTTCAGAATTTTAATTTAATTATTGTTGCAATGATTAAGAGGCAGAGAGAATGAAAAGAGCAAGAATGAGCCAGGTTCAAAAAGAGGTCTTAAGATGTTTGGCCAAGGCGTTCATTAAAGGAGTAAAAGAAGGTAAGTCAACCGTCATCAACCTGGCCGTCAATCAAGTGCTTGGGAGAGATATTCACCCGAACAACTTCCGAGTTTCATGTAAAGCTCTTGAAGAGTGTGGACTGGTTATGCGCAAAAAAGTGGATCTAGATTGGTACATCAATATAACGCCAAAGGGGTTTGATAAGGTACTCACTTGGCTTGATTAAACGATGCTTCTGAAACTCATTTTTGGACGTGCGACATGAGGTCGTATGCAGCGCTGTCCATCGCGTTAAGAATGGACCATCTGTATCACCAGATGAGCCTAGGAGCCTGAATTAAGTAGCGGCTCTGACAATGTAACGAAGACAAGAAACTATCTTGTCGGGAGCTAAATCGCGAGAGAAGGCTCCTCCTGATAACCACATAAATCGGGTGAGTGCTAGGCAGGTAGTATGGTGAACACACGTGAATCCGTTCAAGGTGCGTTATATTACGAAGCAGCGGAAGTGGTTTATACGCTGTAGCCAAAAGGCACTAAGAGTAGGAAAGAGATTGTCCAATGCTCTTTCGTGATCAACACGCTCTTCGCACCATAGCGGGCACCTAACCTACCATCGCGCTGCATACGGAACATGGTAAGCCTGTATCACTCCCTCTGGGAAAGCCTGTGTGGCCGATAGTGATGCAGGTATAGGAGGTTGGAAAAAGCTAAGGCTGCATTGTAACGATGTAGATACAGACTTGTGTCTGGTCACGAAAGTGAGCCCACTTCCAACTGGTCTCTCGTTGCGAGAGAGTTTGAAGAACTTTATTAAGGAAGAAAAGCAAATGATGATTTCGAATGAGATTAGTGCATCTTCTGACAGTGCACAGTGGCAATCCATTAACTGGAAGGCCGTAGAGGCGAACGTCTTAAAGCTTCAAATGCGTATCGCAAAGGCAACTAGAGACGGTAAACACGGCAAAGCTAAAGCATTGCAGTGGATACTGACTCATTCTCGCTCAGCAGAACTTCTTGCTGTTAAGCGGGTTTCTCAAAATAAAGGCAGTAAACGCCTGGAATAGACGGCGTTGTCTGGAACACAGACGCGCGTCGTATGAAAGCAGTAAATCAACTGAGTCGGAAAGCTTATCAAGCTAAACCACTCAAGCGTATCTACATCCCCAAAAAGAACGGTAAGCTCAGGCCTCTGGGTATTCCATGCATGATTGATAGAGCCCAACAAGCTCTCCATCTTCTAGCATTAGAACCTGTGTCCGAAACGCTTGCCGACCCTAATAGTTATGGTTTTAGACCAAATCGCAGCACGGCTGACGCAATCGGCCAGTGTTTCATCTGTTTGAGTCAGAAACGGTCAGCACAATGGGTTCTTGAAGGGGACATCAAAGCCTGTTTCGACAAAATTGGGCATCAATGGCTGATGGATAATGTTGCTGTTGATAAACGTATGTTGAAGCAATGGCTAAAGTCTGGCTTTGTAGACAAAGGGCTGTTTTACGACACCGACGAAGGCACGCCTCAAGGCGGAATTATATCCCCCACCTTGATGTTGATGACGTTATCGGGTCTCGAACAGCGCATTAAATCTACCGCGCTTAAGAAAGGCGCAAGAGCTAACTTTATTGGATATGCCGACGATTTCGTCGTCACCTGCGCTTCAAAGGAAGTGTTGGAGAACGATATCAAACCACTGATTGCTGACTTCTTAGCGGTACGAGGCTTAACGTTATCCGAAGAGAAAACGCACATTACTCACATCAACGACGGTTTTGACTTCCTTGGGTTCAACCATAGGAAGTACAAAGGAAAACTGCTCATCAAACCGAGCAAGGCCAATACGTTGACGTTCCTAAGTAACTTGCGCGGACTCATCAAAAAGCACGTTACCCTACCGGTGAACGACCTTATCAAACTGATTAACCCAAAGCTTAGAGGGTGGTCGAACTATTATCGCCACTGCGTAGCTAAGCAGGTATTCAGTTATGTCGGTCACAAACTATTTCAAGCGTTATGGCATTGGGCTAAAAGGCGACATCCAACAAAATCTAAAACTTGGATCGCCTTGAAATACTTCATCAACCGAAAAGGCCAATGGCAGTTTCACGGTTGGCAGAAGATAAAGGATATGGATTGCCAGTTTAATCTTTTCCAAATAGCTAAAGTGCCGATAGAAAGACATGTGAAGATCCGAAGCGCAGTGACACCTTTCGACCCTCAATACCAAGAATACTTGGGAAAGAGAAAACACAAAAGGCTAGCTCGTAATTCTTGGATTGAACCTGCTCTCACTGCTTTATAAGTTGCTGGGTATCATTTGATGCCTTTGTAGAGGCTTAAGCCTAGTGCAGTGAAAGTTGCACGCTGGGTTCTTAGGGAGACGGCACTTGGTAACAAGTGTCGTCCACCCGACAGAAATCGTTTTGCGGTCAGAGGCAGAATCTACCCTTCGGATAAGTTTTAGTACTGCAAAATGCAGTACTTACGTCCTTTGTTAAGATGCTGCTCTCGAACGGAAATGAACATTTTCTACCACCTTTAGTTTGTTGCACAACGCTTATTGTATGTGGAAATTATGACTACGCATACACAAATGAGCGTTTGATTTTTGTATTGAAGACCTTTTTTGGATTAGCCCAATCAATTACGTCCTGAATCTGGAAACAAGGGTATTCAGATTCAAAGCGATATCATCAAGCTCCTTGGCATTGTCATTCGCACTGTTAGAAATATCCTTAACCACTACAGCATCTTGATGTATTTGATGAATATGACCGTTGATTTCTTCTGCAACTTGATGCTGTTGCTCTGCAGCTGTTGCTATCTGTATATTCATTTGACGAATAACGTCAACCGAACTGGAAATTCCATGAAAGCTACTCTGTACTGCCTGAGTGATTTCTACGGTTTGGCTAGAATTATTGAGACTATGACTCATATGTTGAGTGACTTGTTTGGTTTGAACCTGAAGCCTGTTGACTAACTCATCAATCTCCTGAGTAGAATCTGCGGTCCTCTTCGCGAGCGCGCGAACTTCGTCAGCAACTACAGCGAATCCTCGGCCTTGCTCTCCGGCTCTTGCTGCTTCAATAGCGGCATTCAATGCAAGTAGATTAGTTTGGTCGGCAATATCTCTGATTGTGTCGAGAATCATAGTGATTCCATGAGTATCATTTTCTAGGCTCTTTAGTTCGCTTGAAGACTGAGTTAGCGCTTCTGATAGTAGGTGGACACTTTGAACTGCCAGATCAATATGCTGACGACCTTCATCAACCAGTTTTTGACCAACCGTTGCAGAATCCGCTGCGGCAGCACATGAAGTAGATACTTCGTTGGCAGTCGCAACCATTTCATTGAATGCTGTTGATACTTGCTCCAGAGCTTGGCTTTGACGATCCGATGTTTCAGCCATTTTTCCTGCAATTTCGATCGCTTGCTCTGATGAGTTAAGCATTTGTTTACCAGATTCGGTGATTTGAAGAACAATCAGTTTTATTGCATCAAGGAATTGGTTGAAGTAACTAGCCAGTTTTCCAGTTTCATCTTTGGAATCGATAGAGATTGTCTTCGTGAGATCACCTTCACCTGATGCGATTTCTTTAAGACTGTCAGAAACAATTTGTAGCGGTTTAGCAATTGTGTTCGCGAATAGGGCAGCGACAAATATGAACAGGAGAATAAGCCCAGACACAGTATAGACAATGAGCTCCAGAGTCTCATTACGGGAGCTCATCACTTCATCCTGACTAATGATGCCAACGAACTTCCAGCCTAGCACTTTAGATTCATACACATTAGCCATGTAGCTTTGTCCATCCAGTTCAATATTGACCAGGCCAGATTTTGTATTATTAATTGTGCGATAGCTTCCACTAAGTTCATCGATTTGTTTAAAGCTGTTTTCCGGCTTTCCTGCATCGACCAGGATATTGCCTGAATCTTCGATCATCATTAGATAACCGTTTTCACCAAGCTTGATATTTTTGATGATATCCGTGAGAGTTTTTAGTGAAACGTCGATAGCAATAACACCACCTCTTCGACCATTTTTTGAGTCAAATGTCCTTGTGGTACTTAAGATCACAGCATCATCTGGTTCCCAGTAATAGGCCTGTCCACGAACGATATCTGAAGGCGAGGTGCTAGCAGCTTTATAAAATGGACGGCCCCTAGGATCATAGTTTTCAGGGCTTCCCCCTGTAGGCCATTGTATAAATCCACCATCTTCAGTTCCCATGTAGATATAGGCATATTCAGGATGGGTTTTACCCACCTGATCAAATAGTGAGTAAATAGTCCGTTCCACAGACCCATTTTCTTCCGGAGTCATCTCTGCGCTCGGTTTCCCCATGTAGGTAGTTATGCTGTCATCTGCATGGATCAATTGAGGGCTTTTTGCGAGATAGGTGAGGTTTTCTCCAATATCTTTAAAGTAGATTGAAACCGCATTTTCAACCTGGCGTATTTCGTTGTTACTGCTGGATACAAAATTATCCAAGGCGAGGTTCTTTAGAATATTAGCAACTAAAATAGAGACGATAGTAATAGGGATCAGTATGCCGATGACTTGGGCAATCAATAGTTTCTTCTTTATGTTCATGTGGGCACTTCTAGTTATTTTAAGTTAACCAAATTTAACTTAAAGATGGTAATCTAGGCCTAAAATCTAACTGAGATCGTTTGACCTACCTATCAACAGAGCTATTTTTTCAGCGGTTTTTCTGGCTACCATCTTCCGATATAGCCTTTGCTAACTATCTCTTCTTATGGGCTAAACTTAACAAATACGGGATTGTTCTATTGTGGTATGTTGTATTCTGAAAATATCTATTGTTGGAGTGAGTATAAAACTACATTTGAATTATCACTTCAAGAAATAGTCACTTTTACTTAACTATATGTGACGATAAACTCTATTTGCTGACAAAACAGTAACTGGTTATGTAGATGTAATTTTCCAAGGTTTGGCAAAGCGGCACATTTGAAGGTACTGAACTGCTGAAAGCCTCTTGTCAACAGTTCGAATTTTCTAAGCACTGGCATGACGATCTTACTATTGGTGTTATCGAGAAAGGGGCAGAAGGTCTCTATTATCGTGGCAATAATATCGTTATTCCTGAAAACCAGATCGTGACGATAAATCCTGCTGAAGTTCATACTGGTTTTGCTGGTTGTCACACTGGTTGGAAGTATAGAATGTTTTACTTTGAACTAGCGATGGTACAACGCCATTTTGAGCAGTCGGATCAGGATGTTTTGCCCTTTATCAAATCACCGATACTAAACGACCCCGAACTCTTTAGTCTGCTTCGCCAGTTGCACATTGCTATAGAAGAGCCAGCTTTTGATATTACAAAGGAATCCTGACGGTTTGCTTTGAAATGCTCTTTGGCAGGCATGGTGATCACGCAAAGCTAACATCGAAAGCGATTCGGGACAGACAGAAGAATGCGGTAATGAGGGGATAGTTGTGCTAATACCGCTTTAGAGTGCGGCTTTTTTGATCAAAGCCATTTAACAAGAAACTTTAAACGTGCTTTTGGTATAACTCCGAAACGTTATGCCACTTCGTCTGTATAGCACTTAACAAAGAGCTCTGACGTAATGAAGTCAGAGCTCATTGTTAAGTGAGGTTTAGCTTACAAGCAGCTACCCTTTAACCACTTTTGGACCTTCAAAACAATCAATGTTTCGTTTTTTTTCCTGATACTTTTTGATTGAAACTAAGCAGGTTTGAGCCGTTGGGTCTTGTCCCCACGAAGAGGTCCCACGGTCAGATGTCGACACATTAGCATTACCGTAGTTACATGCGTCTCCTTCAGGGCTATACCAACCACCCTCCTGACTTGCAACAACACTGTAAAGCATCGCACTCACTTCAGCCCCGTTAGGGTTGGTCGAGAAGAGCTAGTTTTTTCTGCCTATATCCAGCGGTTTTATTGCACGTTCAGCACGATTATTGTCTATCGATAAGTGACCGTCATCAATATAGCGGATGAGCTTCGGCCATTGGCCGAGCGTGTATTTTATCGCTTTACCCAGCGGGCTAGAAGCTATCACTTGTTGAGTCGTCATCCACTCGTACATCTCATCCAGTATCGGCTTAGCATGCCGTTGACGCTCAGCTTTTCGTGTCTCGATAGACGCACCTTTTAAGCGGGATTCTATCCCATAGAGTTTCTGGGTTTTAGACAGCGCTCCTAACTTACCTTTACCTTGAAGCTTCTTAGCGGCTTTGTTGCGTAATTCAATGGAACTAAATCCAGAACCTACGATCTGATCTGCTACGTCCACTATCTCTCGTAGCCTCATGCCTAAACCACGTTACAAAACAACCAATCACTTATTAACCGTGGCTCTTTGACCTTTTGGATTGATGAAGAAGCGATAAGCGGGTGGGCGCAAAGCAAACAGAATAAGCGCGGGAGGCCACGTCGGTTCAGTGATT